>PAMC01000007.1 GCA_002710785.1 bacterium | reverse complement strand
GCCCCAGTAGCGCTGGCGAGAGACCGCCCAGTCGCGGGCGCCATCGAGCCACTTGCCAAAGCGGTTGGTACCTACGTGCTCGGGTACCCAGGCAATTTTATTATTCTCAGCCACCAACTTATCTTTGATCTTGGTCACCTCGACAAACCAGCTAGTGGTCGCGTAGTTCAGAAGCGGCGTGTCACAGCGCCAACAGTGTGGGTAGCTGTGCGTGATGTTTTCTTTGCGGAAGAGCGTGCCGTTGGCGCTCAACGCTTTAACGATCATGATGTCGGCATCGAGATGTGTTACCTCGGCCTCGTCGTCGTCTTTGGGTTTTACCAGCTGTCCAGCAAAGTCGGTGACGAAATCTTTGAAGTGACCACCCTCGTCTACATGGTGGAAGATCGGCACGTCGTGCTCTTTCGCGAGCGCCATGTCCTCCTCACCATACGCTGGCGCGAGGTGCACGGCACCCGTTCCCTCCTCACCGAGCTCGACGTAGTCGGCGTGGTAGATCTTCCAAGCGTTTTCTTTACCCTCCATCTCTTGCTCTTTGAGATACGGGAATGGTGGCTGGTAGCTGCGACCCACTAAGTCCGCCCCTGGCATTTCGGCCAGAATTTCGTACGCATCGGTACCAAGTTGCGTGAGACGGTCTTTGGCAAGAATGACAAGCTCCTCACCGGTCTCTGTCGTAACCTTTACCTTGGTGTACGCGTGCTCGCTATGGACCGCCGCCGCTAAGTTACCAGGTAGCGTCCATGGGGTGGTCGTCCACACTAAGAGACTGGTGTCGGTTGGCTCACCATGCTCATCTAAGAGCGGCAGCTTCACCGTCACCGCTATATCTTTAATGTCTTTGTACCCCTGGTTAACCTCAAAGTTACTAAGCGTTGTGCCGCACCGCGGACAGAGGTGCATGCTCTTAAAGCCTTCGTACACTAAGCCTTTATCAAAGAGCGACTTAAACACCCACCACACGCTCTCGGTGTAGGTGGAGTCCATAGTTTTGTAGTCGTTCTCCATGTCGGCGAAGCGGCCCATGCGGGGAATGATCTCCTCCCAGTCGTCGGCGTAGCGCATCACCGCAGCGCGCGCCTTCTCGTTGAAATTTTTGACGCCGTACTCCTCAATATCGCGTTTGGTCGCCAAACCAAGCTCCTTCTCGATCAGATTCTCGAGCGGGAGGCCGTGACAATCCCAACCCCACTTGCGACGGACGCGGTAGCCGTTCATCGTCCAAAAGCGTGGGATCGCATCTTTAATGGTGCCCGCCAAAATGTGTCCGTAGTGCGGCAGACCGGTGGCAAACGGTGGCCCGTCGTAAAAGACGTAGTCACCGTTGGGAGCATCTTGCTCTAGTGATTTATTAAAAATATCGTGCTCGCGCCAGAAGGCCAGCACGGCTTCTTCGCGGAGCGCCACGTCGCTCTTTTGCGTTTCTTCTTTTTGCATACAAATGGTGAATGTGTATCAGACATTACTAATGCTGCAGCTTGTGCAGCACCGACATATCAGGCCGGCACTTTCGATACTAGCACGCTAAGATAAAAAGAAAAGCCGCGCAGCAGGTGCCGCGCGGCCTTCATCTCATCTGGGCACAAATTCGCGAAGCAGTCGCTTGTAGACGAGCTTCTCGGCTTCGAGCCCTTGCCGCCGGTAAAACAGCTCAACCAGCCGACCGGCGCATAAAAATTTTTTCAAGGGCATCTGTCTTTTCTTTTCTTGATGACGCCCCCACCTGATAATATTTTGCATTAAAAAATGTTTTTGTCAACTCCACCAAGAATAAATCGCGCCCCGGCCTGTCTAGGCCGTGGCGCGAACTCAACGGTAGCTGGCCAGCTCAACCACTTGAACCGGCTGATCTCGTCCCCATGTCTGACATTCTGGGGTCGACAATTCAATCACGTCAGCCCCTTCGGTCAGTCCCGTTGCTGCCTGAAAAGCACGGATCGCCAGATGCAGAAAGCGAAACTCCTCTGCGATAAGGCGGAAAGAAAATCTGGCATGGTACTTTACCTCCTACGCTCACCATACTCCTGCCTCACCTATTTGCAGGCACGCATATACGTATAGGAGATGGTGCCCGGGAGAATGTCTGGATGCAGCCAACGACAAGTTGGGTGTGGGTTCTAGCAATTTTGCCTAGGTGTGGGCAAAATTGAGAACAAAATTCAGTATAGTCGCTTCGTCGTTACTTCATTTTTACATTCGCTGTGGTGCCTCGATGCCCAAGACCCATAAGCCGTTCTGTAGTGTCTGTCCCACTGCCTGCGCGAGCGCGGCTTTGTACGGCGCGTGCTCGTCGGTGGCGTCGGCAATTTTCTCTTGAGCGTAGAACGTGTTAAACGCACCAGCCAGGTCGGTGAGGTAGCGAGCCACCAGGTGCGGCGCTCGCTCCGCGAGGGCCGCTTGCGTTACCTCTGGCCAGCGGTAAAGCAACTGCTCAAGCGCGTACGGCTCGGCTGGCGCATGCTCGACGCGCGGCGCAACGTCTGCAGCAGCGGCTTTTTCGAGCACTGAGTTAATACGTGCGTTGGTGTACTGCAGGTACGGACCGCTGTCCCCCTCAAACGAAAGGGCGGTGGCTTTATCGAAGACACTGTCCTGCAGAATATTGCCCTTAAGCGTAGCGTACTTAATGGCCGCCATGGCCACTTGGGTGGCTGTTGCCTCATCGGCTTCGCTACCGGTCTCAACCATTTTCGCGAGGGCAGCAGTTTTGATGTCGGTAATAAAATCGAGGGCCTGAATAACCTCACCGGTGCGAGAGGACATTTTGCCCGAAGCCAGTCGCACCATGCCGTGACCAATGTGCTCTGTCTTGGCTGCGAGCTCGGGATAAACTTTATCCATCGCGCACAGCAGTACTTTGAAGTACTCGTTGATTTCTTTGGCGGTGGAAATTACCGAGTGGTCGTACGTGCCGGCGGCGTCTTCTTTCATTTTTGCGAGCGCTAGCTCTTTGGCTTCGTAAGTCGGAAGCCCCTCGCTGTTTACAAACACTCGCGTGTGTAAGCCGTACTGCTCGCCAGGAAACACACGCGCGCCGTCGCTCTCAACAAACACCTCTGGGTTTTCAGCTACCAACGCGAGTCCTTTCGGGCCAGCTTCGCTCTCAAAGAAGTAGTAGTCGAAGGCTGTCCCAACGAGCGCGTAGATCGTCTCAAAGTACTCTAAGGAAACCGCTCGACCTTTGTCGTAGAGGGCGTTAATGGTGTCGTCACTTCGCTCGTAGACCGCTTTGTTGATGTGCTTAATTTCAGACACGACAGCGCTGTCGCCTTCTTTGTATGCGGTGGCGCCATGCGCGTAGGCTCGGCCTAGGTCAGCAGCGCTCATCTCACCCGCAGCAGCAATACCAAGTTGCTGCATTCCCCAAATGGCGTTAGCGACGTGCATACCAACATCGCCTTGGTAGTTGCAACGCTTGGTGTTGGCGCCGGCGGTCATAAACAGGCGCGCAATACTCTCCCCCACCGTATTGGTAAAGAGATGGCCAACGTGAAAATCCTTAAACGGATTTGGGTCGGTGTACTCAACGAGCACCGTTTTACCAGCCCACGCATCGTGTGTACCCCACTCGCCGCCAGCTTCGATGACCTGCTTGGTGGTGTTGGTAAAAAACTCACGCGTGAGTGTAAAGTTAATAAAGCCAGGGCCGGCGATAGAAATTGCTTCAACAATTTCTATGCGGCCTGCAAGCGCCGCGACAAGTTGCTCTGCAACCTGTCGCGGCGCTTCCCCCACTTGCTTCGCGAGCACCATGGCGACGTTGGTAGCGTAGTCGCCATGCGTTACGTCGGCTGGGTGCTCCACGGAGAAATCGACGCTCGGTAAATTGAGCTCCGTTAGGGCATTCGCAATAGCGTCTCTGATCTGCTGCATAGTCTGTGCATAGTATCAGAACTTATTTAAAAACGCTTCTCTCTAAAGCTGTTCTGAAACGAAATGTAGATTTATCAGTCGGAGAGAGCTTGCTGTAAACACGTACGACTTCCAGGAATACGCGCAATCCCTAGCGCGTATTCGGAAGAACATTCAGCATAGTCGCTGCGCTCGTTGTTTCATTTTTAGTCGAAAATTGTAGTTAGAGAGCGCATTTCTTCTGATGAATCTATGGTAAACACTTCGCGGCCTAAGACCTGGCCCCGTGTGGTCTCTACCGAGCAACGCCACTTACCGTCTTGCCAGTTGCGAATGAGAGTGTACCCACGGTACCCGTCGCCGCGCCCGCCCTCAATGGCGTAACCGAGGCGACCGCGACTCTCCCAGCGTTCGGTTTGTGGATTATAAAACTCCCAGTGGTGCTCAATATCGGTTGCGAGGCGCGTTGGCGCAAACACCTTGGCAAAACAAAAGATGTTGCCGTCCGGTTGTGGGTGAAAGACTTTGTCGGAATCACGAAATAGCTGCCACCACGTCCCCTCCTCGTACTTAAGTTGGTAACGGCCATCGTCAAAGCGGACCACCGAGTGGTAGATGCCAACATCTTTAAGCGAGAGCGGAATGGGTGGAATCACATTCGCAAAGTAGAGGAAATTAAACCCAACGTACACGCAGCCAATGGAGAAGACGATGGTCTTCATTTGCATGTCAATGAAGTGCGGGATGATACGGTAAAGGATCTGCATGTACCCGTACATAAGGGTCAGAGCCAAAAATCCACTGCCAATGAATATCCACGGACCCATCCAACCAGTCAGCACCGGAATCACCAGCACCGAGTACGACATGAGGCCAATAAAGAAGATGGCCAGGTTGTAGATGAGACGCTCAGTGCGGTTGGTAATGGTTTCGTTAAAGTAGATGGCAGCCAGAATAATCGCCAAGAATGGCCAGCTCTCAACCAGCGCACCGCTCCGACCATAGAAGATAAGCATTCCTGAGAGCAAACCACCAAAGGCGTACTGCACTGCCAATGGTGCGTACTTGCGAGCGGTAAAGCTATAGTGCTCCCCTAGTTTGCCTACCGTACCTGCGTAGAGGAGCAAGAGCGCTGCTGCTGCTAAAATCACGTACGTGAGGAGGATGATGTTGTCGAAGACCTGGTCGACCCGATTGAGGGTGAGGTTGTCGACCACAAACCCTAAGAGAAAAGCCACGGTCAACCAGTATTGCTTTAACTTACCCGTCACCGGGTGACTCATGATTTTATCGATGCGTTGTCGCCACATGTGCGGCCATTGTACATTAGTTGCCCAAAAACGACGAAGCCCCGGCCTTCTGCGGATGCAGACTGGGATGGCCGGGGCGTGATGTCCTGCCAAGAGGGCAGAAAAGTTACTCCTTTTTGTTGTTACTGTTTGCGCGCAACCTTAGCAAAGAAAATTATTTATGCAACCTACACGAAGCTTTCTGGCACTGGATGTGCCTCACAGAGGGTTTGCATCTCGGCCTTATGTTGCGCTTGCTTATCGGCATCGTCTTTGTGGCGCATCATGTCGATCATGATCTCGGCAATGCGCGTGGCTTCGGCCTCTTTCATATTGCGGGTGGTCATGGCTGGCGTCCCAAAGCGAATACCCGACGGGTCCATCGCCGTACGAGGATCGTCAGCAATCATGTTTTTATTAAGCGTAATGCCAATGCTGTCTAGCACATCCTCAGCCTCTTGCCCGGTAATGCCGAGGCTGCCGTACACGTCGGCTAAGAGGAGGTGGTTGTCCGTCCCACCCGCCATTAAACGCACACCCTCATTAAGAAACACCTGCTCCATGGCTTTGGCGTTTTTAAGAATCTGCTCAGCGTAGGTTTTAAAGTTGGGGTGCAGTGCCTCGCCAAAGGCAACACCCTTAGCAGCAATAATGTGCATATGCGGCCCGCCTTGCATGCCCGGAAAGACCGCTTTGTTGATGCGCTTCGCGAGATCGGCATCTTCGCGCACCACGATCATGCCGCCTCGTGGACCACGCATCGACTTATGCGTGGTCATGGTCATGACATCAAAGCCGTAGTCGAATGGGTTCTTGAGTACCCCGGCTGCAATCAGGCCGGTAATGTGCGCAACGTCAGCGACGGTGTAGGCGCCCACCTCTTTGGCAATCGAAACAAAACGATCGTAATCGAGCTCACGACTGTACGCAGAGAAACCAGCGAGAATAATTTTTGGCTTATGTTCGAGCGCCACAGCCCGCAGCTCGTCGTAGTCGATCTCGCCGGTGTCGACGTCCTTCATTTTGTAACGCACGAAGTTAAAGACCTTGTTGATCTCCGTGGTTGGGTGGCCGTGCGTTAAGTGCCCACCGTGGCTTAAATCCATACCGAGCACCGTGTCACCCGGCTCCATGAGGGCAAAGTACATAGCCACGTTGGCTGCGGCGCCGCCCAGCGGCTGCACGTTGGCGTACTTAGCTTTAAAGAGCTGGCAGGCTCGGTCGATGGTGATACGTTCCATCTCGTCGGTAAACTGTTGGCCGCCGTAGTAGCGCCGACCTGGGTAGCCCTCTGAGTACTTATTGGTAAAAACGCTGCCGGCCGCTTCGCGCACCGCGCGGCTGACGTAGTTTTCGCTCGGGATAAGTTCGACACCCGTGCGCTCACGCTCCTCCTCCCCCACGAGGGTTGCGTATAGTTCTGGATCTTGTTGTTTGATGTAGTCGTATTCGTTCATAGGTATTAATTTAGAGACAGTAAAAGTGGTTTCTGAAAGCTCTACCAAGCTGAACGAACGTGACTAGATCATAGAGAATTGCTTAGACACTCAGTATACCACGTAACTCAAGCCGTCTTTAGACGTACTTTTTGACGGTTTTGTAAATTTCCTCGTGCAAATCAGCTTGCGTTCGGAGTGAACCATCCTCATGCACACAGGTAACAGACATCCACGGCAGGTACGACGAGGCTAAGTAGCGAGCACACTCGGCCACTTTTGCTTGTGTAACCCAGCTTGCGCCTGTGGGTCGGTTACCTCGCCGCCAACCGCTTCGACGTACCCGAGTAACTTATGCGTCTCCTTAGCCGGGACGTCAAGGTAGATGGTGAGCGTCGGTTGCGGGAGACCAAATAGTTCGTGCTCAACGTGCTCAATCCAATGGAGAAATTCATCCCGGGCGTCGGCATCGNTAATCCGCGCTCCCNGGTGCAACATATTAGAGGTAACGTACCGGTCCAAGAGTACGGTTCGACCCTCATTAAGCCAGGTGTCGATTTGCTGCTTAGATTCAAACCGATCGGCCGCAAACAGCGTGGCCGCGACCTTTGGGTCCATACTGTCGAGCGAACCAGCTTTACCTTGCTGACAGTCGTTAATCAGACGACCCATGGTGTTTTGGTGATAGCGCGGAAAATCCATCTTGCCCACACTGACTCCGTCTTCCATCAGACGATGCATGAGCATGTCGGCTTGCGAAGCCTTTCCAATGTGTGCACCACCATCAACGACAATGAGTTTTCCTTGGCTCATGGCTAATTACTTGTTTACGTCCCCTNGCGACCTTTGTGAATCTTAGCGTTGTACCCACCAACCACAGCCAGCTCAGCTTTAATTGGCGGGTGTGACTCGTAGTTGTTGAGCGTCACATGCTCAGGTCGGAAGGTGTCAATCGAATCGAATTCGTCACTTAAGGTCACGGTCGGGAATGGCATCGGCTCACGCGTGAGCTGCTCTTTGGCAGCCTCGAGGTGCTTCTCGTAGATGTGTACGTCACCAAACGTGTGCACAAACTCGCCTACTGGGTAACCAGTGATTTTGCTGAGCACCTCGAGCAAGAGCGCGTAGCTCGCGATGTTAAACGGTACCCCCAAAAAGATGTCGGCCGAGCGTTGGTAGAGCTGCATGCACAGCTTGCCGTTACAGAGGTTGATCTGGTACATGTTGTGACAAATTGGGAAGCGTGCACCCTCACCAGGCAGTGCCATAGCGTAGAGGTACTCTGGGTTCCAGCTCGTCACAATGGCGTTGTGGCAGTGTGGGTCGTCGGTAATTTCGTCGATGATCCACTGCAGCTGGTCGATGGTACCGCCATTCTTACGCGGCCACTTGCGCCACATCTCGCCGTAGATACGCGGGAGCTCACCGTGCTTAGTGGCAAATGCTTCATCGGTGGCAATCTTCTCGACAAACTCCTCTTTCGTCAGCTCCGGCCAGCCTTCGGCTTCGCGCTTGTCGTTGTAGATGCGCAGCGGGTAGTCGTCCCAGATATGAATGTTGTTGTCGACCAAGTACTTGATATTGGTTTGGCCCGACATAAACCAGTAGAGCTCATGTAGGACACCCTTCCAGTAGACTTTTTTGGTGGTCAGGAGCGGCAGGCCGTCTGCGAGGTTGTAGCGCATCTGCTGACCAAAGAGGCTGTAGGTGACGTCACCGGTTTGTGCGTCTTCTTGGCGCCCTCCTTCGTCGATGAGGCGCTGCATGAGGTTGAGGTACTGGTACTCAGGGTGTTTTTTGTCTGACATACGCTAGGAGTTAGATTGCTATCTTTGCTTGAAGAGTAAAACTATTATACCCGTTCCAGGAATTGCTCTAGGGAAGGAGCGAATTCGGAACAAAACTCAAAATAGTCACTACGTTCCTTTTTTCGTTTTTTTCTTCCGTGCCAAAGGACCAGACTTTGGTGGTACGTAGCCGACAAAGTTGTTTTGGTGGTAGCGGCCGGTCTGCTTGTAACTGCGCTTGGTGGTATTGGAAAGTGGCGAGAAGGTTAGCTGCGCGATCTCCATGCCTGGTCGCAAAACAATTGGCACGTTATTGAGATTACAGAGCTCAAGCGCAATGTTGAGGTAGTGCCCCGGGTTAACAATGCTCGCGCTGTTGTGCACGATAAGCCCGATGCGCGCCAAACTCGACTTGCCGTTTACCTCAATCAGGTACTTGTCCGAGCCAAAGCGCTCCTTTGAGTAGCCAAGGATGCTCACGCCCGGGTGCAGCACGAACTCCTCACCGTCTTTTACCTCCACCGTTTGGGTGTTGGGGTAAATGCCCTTAGCTGGGTCGATGGCTTTGGTGGAGTGTGAGTCGTTAACGATGAACGTGTTGCCAAGACGAATATCGTAGGTGGCTGGTTGCAAGCGTTTGGTGTCAAACGGTTCGAGGACAATGTGCCCGTTCTTTACCTCTGCGTGAATGTCGATATCAGCGAGAAACATAAGATGGAGGTTAGATTATAGATAGTATACAACTTCGGAGTGTTGAATGATCTGGTTTTGGATGAAATACGAGGCGNCTAGAAATTGTATGCAGAAGACGTAGGTGCGCTACGGTGACTAAATAAAATTTCGTAACGACGAAGTAGTTCGCTAAAACCATATTATTCAATAATGAACGTCTTGGTGGTGCCGTAGTAATCCCGCCAGTTTTGGTTGTAGTGCTCAAACATACGGGCCAGGCGGTCTTGCGGCAGCTCCTCGACACCCAGCTCAGCCATCAGCGCCTCGATCTCCTCACGCACCTGNGGCACNGCCGACTCATCGTCAGTAATTTTCTCAAACTCAGCCAGGTAGCCGTAGCCCGCGTTGTAGTCGATGCACACGTTGGCATCTTTGTACGTGTACTCTTCGCGCTCACGCGACCATTTAGCTTGGTAGTCAAAGCCCGCTTGCTGTACAAGGGCGTCGAGCTCATCAAGTGAGATATCGACTGGTTCTTCAAACTCCAGGCGTGAAATAGTATTGGCACTATCACCTTTATCTACCGACGCCTTAACCACCAGTAGCACTTCGTCGTCTTTTTGACGAGTACGGACAGAGAAGTCGGTCCCTCGCTCAACAACGGTAGCCAGCTTTTCACGATCTTCCGGACTAAAGTGCTCGTCGGTAAGATCGTAGAGCTCACGCATGTTGCCGCCAGCAAAGTAGTGGTTGAGCTGCTTGTTACTAGAGACGTGCGCGTGCTCTGGATCAAGCTCAGCCATCTTGGTCTTTAGTGCGTCAGTCGTTTCCTTATCACCCAGCAAGCTCTTAATTTCAATTTCGTAGTGCGCCATAGTGCATACATTATACCGAGCCAATTGAGGTTAGCCAAAACTCTAAGCGCGTGGCATGATTAGCAACATGAGCAAACCCACCATCAGCGCCATCGCCGCCATTGGTCAAAACCGAGAGCTAGGTAAAGAGGACGACTTAATTTGGCGGATCCCCGCCGACCTTAAGCGCCTGCGCGAGCTGACCACCGGCCACCCCTTGATTATGGGCCGCAAAACCTACGAATCGATTGGTCGACCGCTACCCAACCGCACCAACATCGTGATTAGTCGTAATTCTAACTTTGATGCACCTGGCTGCACGATAGTTCCGTCGCTCGAGGCTGCCATAGAAGCAGCGCGAGCAGTTGAACAAGACGAGATCTTTATCTTCGGCGGCGCTGCGATATACGAACTGGCAATGCCACTCACCGACAAACTCTACCTAACTATTATCGAGGCCCTAGACCCTGAGGCAGACACCTTCTTTCCGGTGTACGAAGATCAATTTACTGAAACTGAGCGCGAAGCAGGCTCTACCGCAGACGGTCTGCGCTACGCTTGGGTCACACTTGAGCGCCGCCATGATTGATAACTTTAAAATACCAACCGACACATTTGGGTACCAGTATTTGGCTGGGCCACTTGAAACACCAGACGAAGAGAAACGAGGTTTTTCAGGAGGGTAATTGCCGCTTCGCGATTCAATTATACTTCTACCGAATACATAATCATTGGCTCGAAAAAGACGAAGTCTACCTGCCAGGCGGGTACGAGCATCTAGGCGAATTTGTCTTTCGTGAAGAGTCGATCGACTTTTCGGTACTCAAACCCAGCAATATCATTTACGCCCAAAATCTAAAACAGAAAGACGGCACCTACTACGCCCGTGACCCAAAAACTACGAGACGCTCGCCGACTGGCGATTTGATTTCCACTCAGCTATACACCTCGGCAAAACTGCTAATACGCATTACATTTACCGCGCCAGTAGTATTTGCGGCGGTTTGGCCGCTGGAGCAATTTGTTGAATACTACAAACCAATTTCGGTAAAGCGACTACCAATTTAATTTTTTGGTTCAGCAAAATGTTTAAGGAGTGGGTAGTAGATATCGTCCTGGCGCGCCTTAAACATTTCGTGACGAGTGTCGGTGCGGGTAAACGTAACGTTTGGGACATCGCGAACGATCACGAGCGGGGTAGACTCACCCGCTTCGCCACACACCGCCGCACTACCAGCAGCTAGTGCGTCGACAATATTGGTGCTGGAGAATTTAAGCGGTTCACCAAAGACATCAAGCTTACCACGATGGCTTTCAACCGGGTGCAGACCCCACCAACTAATGGCGTAGCCGACTACCCCAGCGCGCATGGGCTTAACATAGCTGTCGGTGATGACTACGCCGAGCTGCGTCACTCCAGTTGTTTGCCGAATATGTCGCCAGATTTCTTCAGCGGCTTCGAACGGTCGTTCGGGTAACAGTGAGTAATACTCACCACAGTTGCTGGCGTCAATACCACCGGCCACACTAAAGTTTTGGTACTTCAAGGTGATTGGAAACATCGTATCGACACCCTCCAGTACGTAATCGGCCTCTTGCGCAACGAGCTCGTTACGTTCGGCCTGGTCTTTGTGTACGCACCGACCTTGGTGGATACCGACTACTTTCGAGGTAACTAACACAATGTCACCATCATGCACCTCGTCTAGACTTTCTGTTAGAACTTCTAATACATCATCTCGTGGCGGATTAAGCCGCCGCGTTTTAATTGGGAAAAATTGCATATATATTTACACGTTACTCAGTAAACCAGCGTGTCTGTGCACTTACTGAAACATTGACCAAGTAGACGTGTATTTGTTCTGCAACATGGCGAGAGTATAGCACTTCAGTATCTACAGCATAACACCAGCCGAATGGCTGGTGTTATGCTCCTTTTATTTTGACATTTGTCCTTCACTTCTATCTCTTACAGAGACTGTATACCTTTTGGTGATTTCAATTTAAAACTCCTGAAATCTCACAAAAGCTTCATTGAAGTTTCTTATTTCACTTCAATGCCCATGCTTCGAGCAGTACCGGCGATAATTTTGGTTGCCTGGTCTAGGTCGTTGGCGTTGAGGTCAGCCATTTTTGCCTCGGCGATCTCGCGCAGCTGCGCAGTGGTAATCTCACCACCCTTGGAGATACTCGGCTTGGATGAGCCTTTGTCTTTGTTAATTGCCTTAAGGATAAGGCGTGAGGCTGGCGTGGTCTTGCAAACGAAGTCGAACGAACGATCTTCGTACACGTTAATGACCACTGGCACCACCTCACCCATGCGCGACTCACGGGTTTGCTCGTTAAACTGGTTAACGAACTCACCGATGTTGATGCCCGCTTGACCGAGTACCGGACCAAGTGGTGGCGCTGGTGTAGCTTGACCACCAATGGCCTGGACCTTCACCTGATTAAGTAGCTTTTTAGCCATTTTCTAGTGATTAGAAATTAGTAATTAGATTGTAGAGATGCTGGTGGTCCAAACACCAACTCCTCAATAGAAGCAGCGCTATCGTACATAAGAATTACCCGTTTGGCAAGCAAAAGACCGGCGCCTTTGGCGCCGGTCTTTTGCGACAGCCTGCCAGTAAGAAAGTGTCAGTTTAGTGCAGATACAAGGCGCGCAAGGAAATTATTGTGAGCCGTATGTGCTATACGGTGAGAAATAATTTACCGCTGCACGACGATGTAGAACTGAAATTACACTTTCTTAACCTGGAGAAAGTCGAGCTCGACGGGAGTTTCGCGCCCAAACATACTCACCAGCACCTTGACCTTGCCGCGCTCCTCGTCGATTTCGCCCACCTTGCCTTCGAGCTCCTTAAACGGTCCGTCGACGATCATAACGATGTCGTCGAGTCCGAGGTCGACTTTGTGCTTCGGCGCATCGTTCTCCATGCGCTTCATGAGGGCATTGTACTCAGCTTCTGAGAGTGGTACCGGCTGGGTACCTGAGCCAACGAAGCCCGTCACACGTGGGGTGTTACGCACCACGTACCACGACTCGTCGTCTACAATCATCTCAACAAGTACGTACCCTGGGTAGATACGCTCCTCTTCGGTCACACGCTTGCCGCCTTTAACGCGGATCTTCTTCTCGGTTGGTACGACCGCTTCGAAGATCTTGTCTTGCATGTTGAGCGACTCGATACGCTGCTTGAGGTTACGCACCACAGCATTTTCGTACCCCGAGTACGTGTGAATGGCGTACCAGTGGCGCTCACCCGTGCTTACTTGCTTGGCCATGCTTAGATAATCGAGTTAAGGAGATTGGTAAAGACGTAGTCAAAACCGGCCACAAAGAGTGCGGTGAGGGTTGAAACGCCAATGACGAGCGCGCTGTAGATGATGGCCTGACGAGTGGTTGGCCACTTAACATGCTTCATCTCGCCGGCAGTGGCGTTGAGATACTTTCCGAGTCGACTCATAAATAAACTAATTATCCATTTAAAAAACCCGTCTGGGGAATGTGTTGCTTGTATCATACGCTCAATTAACAAAAAAACAAGGCTGCATCAGCAACCTTGCACGACAGCCCTCCAACCAAACACCCGAGTAACAATACCCCCGCGAACCTCAACCACCACCACAAATCGGCGATTGGTCTCCGTTCGCAGAAGACGGTCCACCTCACCATCTTCAGGTTGCCGGTCGTATATGGGTTCGAGATATACCCCACGCCAAGCGGCGATCTGCTGGGCAGAACTGAGTCCCATCAAAGAGTGCGGGGATGTAAGACGGCCAGCTGGAGTTTTCTCATACGGCCGCATTACAAAGTCAATTGGATGCGGTGCAGCCTGTGTTTTTGCGACCATCTGATATATTCTCCCCAAGATCTAATTTGTCGCTACTCTACTATATACAGCTTAAAACGCAAAAAGAACCCAAACGGGTTCTTTTTGCGTTTGTTCTAAGTAATCAATAATTAGATGAAATCCGACGCGCTGCAGGAAAAATTATGAGCGAGCGGTATATGGATATACCGTGACGAATAATTTTTCCGAAGCGCTAGGAGTTCGCTAATTTTGGTTACTTAATCTCGTAGGTGATGGTCACTCGGGCGGTGATTACATCCTCCCCCACGGCAATATCCGGCACCACTTCTTCAAGCGCGGCATCAACGGCCATCATCTCCATGCCACCACGAGCTTCGTACGGCATTGGGTAGTAGCCCCCGGAGCCGTCGCTGTAGTTTAGGATGTCGCCAAGACGTACGTCGAGCTCTTTAGCAATCCGCTCGGCTTGGGCTTTGGCGTCGGCGATGGCAGCCAGGCGAGCCTCTTCCTTGAGCGCTTCGATATCGTCAACCTCAAAATTGAGGCCACTCATGTTGGTCGCGCCTCGCTGACCTACGCCGCCGATGAGCGTGCCTGCTTGGTCGGTCTCGCGTACCTTAACCGACACATTCTGCGTAACCACGTACCCAACGATTACGCGCTCGCGCGGACAGTTGCCAAACGTACAATCGCTCTGCGTGCGCCACTCGTACCGTGGGTAGGCGTTGTAGCCAGTGGTTTTAATGTCTTTCTCCTCCACCCCACCTTCGTCTCGTAGGTAGGCCATGATGCTATTCATTACCTCGGTGGCGTCGGCTTGCGCCGTGGCCACATCGGCTGCCTCAGTTTCGACGCTAAAGCTAAAGGCGCCAATGTCGGGCACAGCCGTTACCTCAGCCACACCCTCAACGTTAATCGAGGCGTAGTTATCGTCGACCAGCCAGTTAAACGACTGAGCGGCCATGAGCGCCACAGCGGCAATGATAGTGACGAGTAAGAGCGCGAGTAAGACGCGCATGTATCGAAATGAAAAGAGTGTTTCCATAAAACGTGCTTAGCTACTAGGTAGTACTAGTATACGCCCCCCTACACCCCGAGCCAAGCAAAAACCGTGCGCCACGGCTGCGGCACGGTGGCGAGGCGCGCGTCTATGCTACACATCGCGGCAAACGCAGCAACATCATCGGGCCGAAGGCCTCCGGCGGCATCTTGCTCGCCTAAGAGGTAGTGCATAAAAGCGGTTTCGTCTGGAACGTGTTCGAGTCCGAGCGCATGCCCAAGCTCGTGCACCAAGACAACATGGAGCTCGTCTTGGTCAGCAAATGAGTAGATGTTAATGCGGTCGCCCTGCCAGTCACCCTGGGTAAACTCGCGGCCATCGGCAAAGGTGTCGTTAAAATTCTCAACCCGC
The DNA here is from genome assembly GCA_002710785.1 of bacterium. Classification (GTDB taxonomy): domain Bacteria; phylum Patescibacteriota; class Minisyncoccia; order Phycocordibacterales; family UBA918; genus OLB19. Next base: position 17,944 of record PAMC01000007.1, on the reverse strand, counting down.
TCGTTGTACCGGCTAACTAGCAAGTTGGCTTCAGCCCCGAGCTGGTTAAGCTCATCAACCAGCTGGTTGAGGGCGGCGATTTCTTGGTTGAGTGCATCAGCCTCGCTCGCCAAACGCTCGCGCTCCTGCTCAAGCTCACCAAACACATCTTCCGGGGCACCACCTTCGGCGTTGTATTCGGCCACCGTGGCGTTATATCGCACCAGGTCTTGCTCGTAGGTGGCTGCCCGAGCTTCGTACGCCACTTCGCGCGTCTCCAGTTCGTCCAGTTTGGTTTGGTACACCGACTGCACCTCGCCGCTGAGTGCCTCTACCACCGCTAAGCGCTCGCGGGCACGCGCTTCGGCGTCAGTGCGAGCTTGGCGATCATCAAAGAGAAAATTGACGGTAAAGTCAGCCTCACTTAGTTGCTCGGTAGGGAGAAAAATATCTTGCCCGAGCGCGTCTTCCCACACAGCCGTGGCGTCGGCAACTGCGGTCGTAGCCGCGTCGCGGTCGAGCACAAAGCGCTCATCAACCACCGCCAGGTTGTATGCTAGCGGCAACGGGCACACCGCACTATACGCAGTATAGAAATACGTAGTGGCAATCACGAGGGTAAGCACTAAGGCAAAAAAAAATTGGCTGCGCAACATCAGATAATGATAGCAAACTTAGATAAGTGTGGTACATTTCAAAAAGCGGAGGTGACATGATGAAACAAAGACACCAACTCCCGGTTCCTCAACAGCATTCGGAGCGGCGTATATATGATTCCCATAACCCGACGAGGTTGGAATTCGAGACCAGGATACGCAATCTCTATCCCGACCCACGTCGAGTATTCTTTTCGATCAAGAAGCAGTCTGGTCGATTGGTCGTACTTGTCTGGACGAGCTTGTAAGGAAGTTTGCTGAAGTGCAATGGAAGACCTTCGGCAACATTACGACTCGTGGTGGAACGGTCTTCTATCAAGGGACCATTCTGGCAACTTCCGACGGGCCGGCGATCAACGACTACATCTACCTTCTCAGGTTTTGGGTTTACGCAGGTAGGTACCCGCACGTGCAAAACTCCGAGCTGTACTTGTAGAAATTTGCCGCGGCCCCGAGGGCCGCGGTTTTTCATATCAAACAAGCGGCGCCTTGTAGCGCCGCTTGTTTTTTACTATTTCCCAATTTTCTTAATACCTACACTCACTCCGCATCTTTCTTCGCGAGCTTTTGGCGGGAGAGCTCTTGCGCCGCGTTCATTGAGTGCTGGTAGTAGAGGGCCTTGACGCCACCCTTCCAGGCGCGCATGTAGAGCGCGTTGGTGTCTTTTGGCGTCACGCTCGGCGGCACCATCACGTTGAGTGACTGCCCCTGGTCGATAAACGGCTGGCGCGCCGCCGCTTTATCGATGATGACGTTTTGGTCGATCTCGGCAAAGGTGCGGAAGACCGCCTTCTCCTCGTCTGAGAGGCAGTCAAGGTGCTGCACCGACCCGTCGTTGTCGCGAATGCTGTTCCAAGTCTCGCGATCGTTCTTGCCCTTCTCTTCTAGTAGTTCTAGGAGGAATGGGTTTTTGATGGTGAGCTTGTGCTTGGCGAGGTCTTTAACGTAGCAGTTGCTCCACACTGGCTCAATCCCCTGCGATACCTGCCCCAAGATAAAGGCGCTTGAGGTGGTTGGCGCAATCGCCATGGTGGTGGTGTTGCGGCGACCGTAACCCTCGAGCACCTCTGGCTCGCCGTAGTCTTTGGCCATCTGCTCACTGGCAGCGTAGCTGCGCTCGTGAATGGTCTTAAAGACCTCAACGTTCAGGGTCGCAGCTTCCTCGCTATCGAAGGCCAGCTGCTTGCTCTGTAGGAGCGAGTGGTAGCCGAGCACGCCAAGCCCGAGCGCGCGGTTAGACTTCGCGAAATTGTAGGCGCGCTCCATAAAGAAAAAGGCGCGTCGTTTGTCTGGGTCTTTATGATCACGCAGGGCTTCGAGCTTGGTGCAGAACTCGCTAATAACGGCGTCTAAGAGGCGCGTCGCGTCTTCGATAAACTCAGTGTCTTTCCAGTCGTCGTACCAGAGTACGTTTACCGACGAGAGGCAGCAGACGAAGCTCCAGTCGGCAGTGCTCGGTAGCATAATCTCAGAGCAGAGGTTAGAGGCGACAATCTTGAGGTCTTTGTCTTTGTAGACATCGACGGTGTTGTTGTTGGCGTTGTCGATAAAGATGATGTACGGGTACCCCATCTCGCCGCGGCGCTGAATAACGCGCGCCCAAATCGCTCGCCTCTCCTCATCACCGTCTACCATCGACTGCAACCACTCGTCGGTAACTGTCACGCCGTGGGTGAGCGTTTGTACCGGGTTACCCTCGGTACCAATCTCGAGAAACTCGAGAATGTCTGGGTGCTCAATGGGCATGTACGGGCTGAAGCTCCCGCGGCGCACCTTACCCTGCGAGACAATGTTTACCATCGTCTCAAACAGCTGAGTGAAGGTGACGGGCCCGTTACTCGAGCCGAAGTCGCTAATGCCAGCCCCGCGTGGTCGCAGGTCGCCAAAGTACGCGGAGGTGCCGCCACCGTGCTTGCTCATCATCCCCACCTCGGCGTGGGTGTAGAGGATGCTCGACATATCGTCGGCAATATACGAGCCGAAGCAGCTAATCGGCAACCCGCGGTCGGTGCCAAAGTTAGCCCACACCGGCGAGCTAAACGAGAGCCAGCCTTTGGAGACGTACTCTTCGATGCGATCGGCAAAGCCGGGTCGCTCTAAAATAGCCTCAGCTGCCTCGCCAATTTTTCGCACGCGATCTTCTGCGGTCTGCCCTTCAGCTAAGTAGCCGCGAGCTAAAAACGTACGGCTGTTTTCGTTCAGCCAGTACCAGGGTTCTTTGGTCATACTGATTATTCGGTTAGGCGGTTAGAAAAGATCGGCGCTCGTTACGGAGCTGCTGCGCTTGTTGTAGTTGATTGAGCGCTTCTGGAAGAAGTCGACGTGCTTGGTTGCGATTACCTCATTGTCGAACCAGTCGGTTTCTTCAACCAACGCTTCGTTGAGCTCAAAGACTGGAGTCATGCCAATGCCCTTGAGTGAATTGTTGAGGCGGCTCTTGATGAATTCTTTGACCACGTCTTTCGGGAGGAAGTCGAGCTCGCCCGCTGCGAAGATCCAGTCGACGACCTTCTCTTCAGCGGCGTAGGCTTCGCGGCACATATTTTGCACGAGCTCGTCGGTCTCTGCGTCAAACCACTCCGGGTGCTCCTTCTTAATGATGTTGATGAGCTCGGTACCGAACATACCATGGATTTGCTCCTCCTTAGAGGTTGCCTCCACTGCGTTACTAATACCCTTGAAGAGGTTCCTGTGCTTGTAGAAGCTCAACATGATGAGGAACTGTGAGAAGAGGCTCACGTGCTCAATAAAGAGTGAGAAGAGGAGGACCGACTGCGTGTACTCGCGGTTGTCGCCGGTCTTTGAGAGGGCAATCGACTTCTCGAGGTATGCGATGCGCTCTTGAATGACCGGCTCTTCGGTCAGGTTCTTAAACTCGTCGTTAAGACCGAGGACCTCAAGGAGGTGCGCGTAGGCATCCATGTGCCGCACCTCACTCTCAGCAAAGGTAAAACCAACCGCCCCCACCTCTGGCTTCGGCATCTTGCTGTAGAGGTTGCCCCAGAAGGTCTTTACCGCGACCTCAATTTGGGCAATCGCGAGCATCGTCTTCTTGATGGCTTCGCGTTCTGACTCAGAGACGTTCACCTTAAAGTCGTGGACGTCGCTGGTGTAGTTAAACTCAGTGTGAATCCAGTAGCTGTGGCGCACGGCGTCTACGTACTCGGAAAGTTCCGGGTACTCGTACGGCTTGAGGCTCGTGCGCTTAGAAAAAATATCGCGCTCGCGCATTTCTTTGCGCTTGCTGCGGTAGATGATGTACGCCTTGGCGGTATCGAAGTAGTCCATCTCCATCAAGACTTGCTCGACGAGGTCTTGGATCTCTTCAACTGATGGAATGCCATCGGCACACTTGCCGGCCTGTGGGTCGTCGGTCTCGGCAGTGTTGGCCTGCACACACATGGCGAGAGTTTTTTCGTGGACGCGCTCTGCAACACGTTCCGCTTCCTCAGAGCTACCCGTGTGGGTCTCTTTAAAAGCTTTATTAACCGCAGCGGCAACTTTGTCGATGGTAAACGGCTGTAATGAACCATCCCGCTTGCGAATTTGTTCGATCTTCATAAGTAACGGCTAGAAATTATGAATGATTAATGGGAGCGCATCACAGACAAACACAATTGGTGGTGAGTGGACCGTGCGTTGGGACACGGCTGCCGACACGGTAAGTGGCGACACAATCGGGTTTATTAATGATGCGCAGAGAGAAGAATAACCGTGCCATGACTCGCAATGAGCATGGCTCGTGTAGAGCGCGTATCATTCCCTTCAACACACTCAGGTGGAGTATCAACCGAGTGATAATTTCATAGTAGCGCTTCTCAAGAACTCGCGTTTTCCACCGGTGGGGATTACTGAACGAAAGTTAGCCCTCATTTAGGGGCGCCTAAAACCAGAGAATAAAAATGCTCCGTCAACAAGACTTTACAGCCGCGTATTCCTGATGAGCGACCACTGGTTTGTACGCTTGGCAAGGGGCCAGTGGGCGTTGGCGCAGCAAAAAACCACTCGGGACGAGTGGTTTTTTGCTGCGCGTCCTGCGCTACCCAGGTACTACCCGCGGCGGAGGTTGTCGCGAATCTCAGTGAGGAGCTTCACCTCTTCTGATGGCTCAGCTGGAGCCTCTTCAGCTGCTTCATCCTCAGCGCCCATTGACTGCGCCTTGTTGATTCCCTTCACAACAAGGAAGATCACGAACGCGACGATCACAAAGTCGATAATCGCCTGGATAAACGCGCCGTAGGTCATCACCGCGTCACCGACGGTGTAGCTCAGGCTAGAGAAATCAACGCCACCCATAAGCAATCCGATAAACGGTGTAATGATGTTATCAACCAAAGCTGACACGATCTTGCCAAACGCGGCACCAATCACGACCGCAACGGCAAGGTCGATCACGTTGCCCTTCATAGCAAACGCCTTAAACTCGTCTACAAATCCCTTCATAAATACGTATGGTTACTTAATAATGTAAGTGTCGCTAGTATACTGGGTTAAACCACACATTTTCTATCACATGATGCCTCCGGCAGCTCGTCAACTAGTGGTGCGCGTGTTCGCACGCCGCGTGTGGCACGTCTGCGTCGGGGTCGACGCCGCGCGTACCAAACCACCAGGCAGCAATAACCGTTGTAAGCGGTACTGCCAAGATGAGCCCGACGCTCCCAATGATGATGCGGGTGAGCTCGGCCGCAACCACCTCTTGGTTAATAAGCTCCCCTACTGGTGCCTGGCTGGTTGAGAGAAACAGTACCAGCGGCAGCGCCACACCAACGTAGGCCAAGGCCAGCGTGTTAACGAGCGACGAAACGTGGTCGCGCCCCACCCGGATGGCGCGGGTGTAGAGCTNCCGCACCGACAATCCGGCGTTTGCGTGCTTTAACTCCTGCACTACCGATGCCTGGGTAATCGAGACGTCGTCCAAAACACCCAAGATACCAATAATGATGGCGCCGAGGAGTAGACCAGCAAAATCGAGCGTGCCGTCGGTAGCGAAGTTTAAATACACCGACGCCTCTGAGCCAAACCCCGAGAGACGCAGCACACTCACCCACCAGGCGGCTAGGCCGCACGCCACCAGCACCGCGCTCCAGGTCCCCACAAAGGCAATGGTGACGTGCGGTCGCCAGCCGTGGGTGCCAAACAAGACCAGCGCCAAGATGATACCCGCCACTACCAAGCTCACCAACGCCGCGTTGTACCCGGCCAAGAGGGCCGGCACGAGCACAAAGAGAATTGCTCCCACTGAGAGTGCCAGCGAGCCAAGCGCTCGCATTCCCTGCCAGCCACCAAACGCCAACATTAAAATTACAAACAACGACGCAAGGGCCGCGAGGGCCCAGCGCCGATCGTAATCCTTATATAAGAAGAACTCATCGCCGTTGATGGTGGTTAAGTAGTTTAAAAAAAAGACGTCACCCTCACTCAGCAGCACCGCCTCGTTCTCAAACACCACGATATCCCCCGTTCGACTACCGGACAAGAGCTCAATGCGAAGTGACTGTACGGTGGCTACCGCGTCGGTACCTGCAATTTCACGCTCAAACTCATCCAATACCTGCAGCACCTCAGCGCGCACCACTTCGTTTACCTCTTGATTGGCTTGAGCGAGGGCGTTGTTCCCCCAACTTAAGAGCGCGAGGAGGCCCAGACCGGCGTAGAGTAGTTTCATAGCCTAGAGAAAAAATCGAGCAATATAGAAGCCCGCGGCCGTACCCGCCACAAACAACAGAATGATCGCAATTTTCCGCGTCTCGTTGTCTAACATGCGAGTATTGTACCACTGCCGCCAACTGGATTTTTACCCTAAAACTGGTATAGTTTGGCCCACATTAATACATGGCGGCTATTGTATAATGGTTATTACGTCGGTTTGTGGTACCGAAAATCCGGGTTCGATTCCCGGTAGCCGCCCAAATAATTGACAAAGAGTTATTCTTAGTGTATTATAATAAAAGGATACATGATCTATTGGAGCTATAGCTAGCATGAAAAAGATAACTTTTTTGCACTTCTCAGCAGGCCTTCTCGTTATCGTCATCGGTTTTTCATTGGGATTGCCCACCGAAGATGAAGACGAGCAGACACTCACCGCAACGCAACATGAAACCAAGTGCGTCGCGCTCGCTGCGACAACCGGAGCTGACATCAACCTTATCAGCTTCGGCGGACGGGACTGTGGCAACAAGCCAACCGCTTCTGCCTTCGCTTGGGCAGAGAACTAACGTTGCAACACCCACCCAAGGAGACATCCTCTCCGACTGGTGTAGGGTGTTTTCTTTTGCCTACCAACCTAGTGGAACCATTTTTCTCGCCCATCACCTGAAACAAACCCTTGCATCACTTAGCCAGTCGAGGCACAACTCCTCCAACTGGTTCCACCCGAGGGTCAGGAGTCGCCCATTTGCAGAAAAACCTCTTCCTTTACGGGAGAGGTTTTTCTGTGAACTGTGTGGCTACCGGATGCAGCGTTCGTTAGAACGCGTTGCATGAATCGAAAAGGTTGCCTACGATTTTGAAGTATGAAAAATCGTGACAACCTGTACTGATCCTGTAAGGATCGATATTCCCGGTAGCCGCCCAGCATTTTCAAGTAGATTTTATAGGGGTTTTCTGGATACCTACGTGGAAGCTCGAACTGATATACTAAAACAATGAAAAAGTTTCTAAACATTTTCTTCGTAACACTTGGGGTGATATTCTTTTGTCTCATTTTACTTGGACTGTATTTTTTTATTGCCGACCCTCTAAATTTAAAACCGCTTTTATTTAACAGTGACGCTACTGAGCAGACAGAAAAATCTACCAGCATAAACCTTGAGACGAGTTCAGTGGACAAACACCCCGCTCTGTCAGACACGCAAGAAAAAACACTAGAGACGTTTGGTATTGACCCAACAACCCTTCCAACCGAAATTACCACTGAACAAGAACAGTGTTTCAAAAATGCTGTAGGTGCAGCTCGGGTCGAGGAAATCAAAAATGGTGACACCCCAACTGCAATCGAAGTTTTCAGAGGAAAAGATTGTCTGTAGTGGCTTACCTAGTCAGTCTTAATATCAACCGAATCAGATAAGTTTCCTTGGATAATATCTAGGTCTTGAGTTGAGTAGTTATTCCCCTTTAAATTAAGAACTTTAAGATTAGTGAGGTTACCTAGTTCGTACGGCAGACCAGTGAGTTGGTTATTAGACAAATCGAGTACTTCTAGGTTTTTAAGCTGACCAATTTCAGCAGGTACGCCAGTGAACTGATTGTCGCTTAAATCAAGAACCTTTAGGTTTTGTAAGTGCCGTATTTCTGCTTGCAGAGAACCTTCAAGTTTGTTGTTAGATAAATCTAACTCTTCTGTACTGACCTCATCAAAAATATACGAGGGTGCCTTGGTCAATCCCTGTCCACTCAAATCAAGTACTTTGTTGCTGCTTACTACTGGCTTTTCATCTTTAACCACTTCTTCCTTTCCAGCTTCTTCTGGGGCTATATCCTTCTTTTCAGTACTTTCACCCGCAGAAATACCTCCAGACGTTACGTCTTCGCTCTTTTCCGTACTTACCACAAAACCAGTTAGGAGCATTATGGCTATCACGACGAGAAGTATTTTAAGCATATCTATTTATGACGTTTGAAGTACCCCTTTATTACTGGGGTTATAAAAGGACGGTATATAAATTGTAATATCATTTCTTTTCTCGAAAATAGTTCGAACATCCTCTACGACGTCGCCCCAAGTGAGAATCAGCTCCAGAACCAGAGCCCGAACCGGAACCAGAACCGACTCCCGAGCCTGAGCCGGAAGCTCCAGCAGAACCTGATCTGGCCACCTAGTTTTCCCCAGAAATCAGTTGACAGCACCACCTATACTTATCTAAAAGTACACATAAAACGGCCTAACAAGGCAGTTTTACGTGTATAAGAAAGGGAAGTTAATGACGGTTAGCATATATAATGCAAAGGACTTCACGAGAATACTGTTCGCAGTCACTCTCACCGGGATGAAGTCATGAACTTAAAGATATTGAACCTTGAAGCAATTGACTAACAAATTGCGTTTTTTTTCAATGCTTGAAATGACAGGTGTCTTAGGAGTGATGCTGGTAGTGCTACTAAGCGCGCTACTACTCACGTTCATCCCGCTATCTACCACCAACGCTGCCTTCAACGAGCAGATTAACTACCAAGGAAAACTAGCTGATAACCTTGGTGTACCGGTAGCAGACAGTTCATACAGCATGACCTTCCGGCTCTATACGGTAGCTAGTGGTGGTTCTCACATCTGGACCGAAACCCAAACGGTACCCGTCACTTCTGGACTCTTCTCCGTAATGCTCGGCTCGAGTACGGCTTTAACCGGCGTCGACTTCAACCAAACCCTCTACCTCGGCGTTAACATCGCTGGTGACGGTGAGATGACCCCGCGGAAGGTACTTGGTGCCGTACCCGCTGCCTTTGAAGCGCAGCAGCTGGCGGGACTCGCGACCACTTCCTTCCTCCGCGCTGACCAAGCAGACAGCTTAACCGCTACTGACTCCAATCCACTCCTGACGCTCACCCAGAACGGTACCGGTGACATCCTTAACCTCTTCGATGGTGGTTCTGAAGTCCTCACCGTCCTTGACGGTGGCAACGTTGGGATTGGTACCACCACACCAAGTGCACTTCTTACCGTCGGTGATGGAGTAATGAGTACTGTTGATGGAACCAATGATCTCTACGTAACCGACGATCTTGAAGTTGATGGATCCATATACGTAGCCGGCACATCAATATTCGACGCCAATATTCAAGCTAATGCTTTTAAAGGTTTTGAAGATGGAGATGCTGTAGTAGCTGGTGATACAAATGTACGTCTAGATTTAGACGAGGACAATGATGGTTCAGGGAGCTTCATCATTCGTGATGGTGCTAACTCTAATGTGTTTATTATCAACGAATCTGGCCAAGTGACCACTGGTGAATGGAACGGCACAGCCCTAACCAACGCGTATGTATCTGACACTCTCACTGTTGGTTCAGGCGGTTCGGTTGACTCAACCGCCCTTACCGACGGTGGCACAATCAGCTTCGATTGGGTGGATGCTGAGGTAGCTGATACGCTTACCATTGGTTCAGCCTCAACTATCGCAGGAGAAGATGTTGACAATTTCCTGTTTGGTGACACAGCAGCAGGTAGTCTGAGCGCGTCGGCTGCTGAAGATTTAACGGAAATGGCTATCTATAAGTCTGGTTTTTGGGATGTTAACGGAGCATCATGGACACCCACTACAGGCTGGTGGTGGGGTAGTACGTTTGCGCACCGCATTAACAACGACTCGTATCTTTACGGAGCTCAAATCATCTTTGAGAACAATCTAACGCCGGAAATGTACATAAGAGGAATGAGCGGTGGAGCAACACAAGCTACTGGCACTTGGCAACAGGTATGGACTGATGCGAGTGATGGCTCTGGATCTGGTCTCGATGCTGATACCTTGGATAGTATTACTAGTGGTTCATTTTTACGCTCTGACGCAACTGATAGTGCTTCTGGAGCATTGACGTTCTCCGGTGGATTATCTGTGAGCGGAAATTCCGTGGCTGCTACAGGTCTACGCTTAACTGATGAGGGCAGTTACAAACAGATTCAGTCGTATGCTTCCGAACCTTTGTATATTAACCCGCTAGGCAATGACGTTGTGTTGAACAGAGACGGTGGCAACGTCGGTATCGGCACCACTACACCAACGTACCAACTCACTGCTACTGGAACTATTGGAGCTAACGGAATAATGTTTAACGCTGGAGACGGTGACACTATGTTCGCAGGTCGTGGTGACCGGTATCCAAGTGGTACTCCTACAAACGTCAATAACGCTGACTTCTTTATAACTGGCGGCAACAATACTAACTTTGTCCTTGCTAGCCGCGGTAATGGTGGTAGTGAAGGAATCCTCTTTGGTAACTATAATGGCACTACCTTTACTGAGACGATGCGAATTGATAACCAAAATGGACGGTTAGGAATCGATACTTCATCCCCAGCAACTCAGCTACATATTGTTGCTGATACAAGTAACATTGTCATGCGTTTGGAAGAAAATACTGGCGGTGAGTACTTTAATGTCCGTATGTCATCTTCAGGAAACTTAACGTTCCTTACAGACGATGGTTCTAGTAGGTTATTCGTTGCAAATGATCAGAGTGAAGTTGCTGTAAACGATCCTTCACCTGACGCTAACTTTGAAGTAAGTGCCAATGGTGACACAGGTGGCGCTGCCTTCATGGTGAGTTCAAATTATAATAATGACGGTGACTTACTTACACTTCTGCAAAATGGACGGTTAGGTATCGGTGTCACAAACCCTAACCGCACACTTGATGTAGTTGGAGATATGGAGCTTACCGGACTCTTCTACGATTCAACTGGAAGCGCCGGTAGCGTGGGTGACGTTCTCGTGCGTGCTTCAACTGGCCTTGAGTGGCAGGCAACCTCTACGCTCGGTCTTTCGACAGTCGATTTTCTCACACGCACCTTTACAGCAGCAGAAATATGGACACCGTTTATACCAAGTGGTACTACTACCTTCTCTACTACGCTCGACGCACGTGAAATGGGTTATGGGTTCTTAGAATTGGTAGTAGATGATGAAATTATTGGGACTGCATACCCAAATGAGCGAACCACCTACACTGCGAGCGCCCTTTCAACGACAACGGTTGAGTTAGTTCCGAGAAACACACAAGTTGATCCTACTGGTTACCTTAGCCGGCAATCAATCTCGTTATCATATTTTGAGAATCAACCAAGAGATATCGAGTTTAATGGCGATGGAACCAAAATGTATGTAGTTGGGCAAACGGGGGTAGATATTACCGTATTTGATTTAAGTACTGCGTATGACATAAATACCGCTTCATTGAGCACCACGACAAGTGTTTCTTCAGAGGAGGCGAGCCCTANNGGTATGGCATTTAACGACGACGGTACTAAGCTATTTGTGGTTGGAGTAAGTGGTGATGATGTTAACGAGTATACGTTATCAGTGGCCTATGATGTAACGACAAAGTCTCACGTAGATGCAACGAGTGTTTCAGCCCAGGATACAGCTCCAAACGATATCAAATTCAACGACGACGGTACGAAGATGTTTATTCTTGGTGAAACTACTAAAGATGTCTTTGAGTACTCACTCTCAACAGCATACGATGCATCCACCCGCTCATATACTGACAATCTCGACATCAGCGCCTATGCCAGTAATGTATACGGTATTGAATTTAACGAAGCAGGTACCAAGCTCTTTGTATCAGGGTACCGGAATATTACTGAGTTTGACCTTGGTACTGCATACGACATTTCAACTGCTACGTTGGTTTCGGACTATTATCAACAAAACGATTATAGTTATCTTATGGGTATTGAACTCGTAGAAAACGATACTAAACTTATTATGGTTGACTGGAACGATGAAGAGCTATTTATGAATTCGTTACCAACTGCCGGCACGATTTCTAATTATGCTGCTTCAACAACCGTTACATCACTTACCCAGAGTTACGGTATGGAGCTTGTCGATGGCGGTTCAAAACTGTTTTATATCAACTATGATACACGAAACTTACGTGAGTACTCGATGTCGACACCAAACGATTTAAGTACCCTTACGTTTGAACAAGAGCATACTATCGGTAATCCAACCCAGGCAAACAACATTATCTTTAGTAATGATGGACTTACTGCGATTATAACAGGCTTTAGTCAAGCTGTATATGAATACAAACTTACCAGTCCATTTGATTTCACAACAGCTACCGAAACAGGTAACACGTACAATCCAGGAGGAAGTGGCCAAGCAACGTCACGATTTAGCCGGGATGGGACAAAGCTAATAAGTCTTACCTGGGGTACCTCAAGGCAACTAAGATCAGCTACACTTAGTCGACCATTTGATATTACCAGTGCTGTCGACGACGGAGAAGTTGTAAACGTCGGAACACCTATTGGTGGTAACGCATATTCATTTGACTTTAGTCCAGATGGAATGTTTCTGGTTATCGCAGAAAGTATCCAGTCTGAAGTTGTTACCTTTAGACTAACGGCCCCGTATGACATATCTACAGTGGACACAACTGCAGGCTTTAATTCATTTACAAACTATTTTTACAACAACCACTCAGGTCTACCAGCTGACCGTGTCACTCCATCTGGGATGACATTTGACGAAACGGGTCGGTACCTGTATCTCCTTGACCAAAGCACAGATAAAATCACCCAATACGACATGGGTGCAAGCATTGGAAACCTTGGTACAAGTTTCGCCTCCATCACCCTCGACCCTGAAGACACCGGAGCCGACCTCGCGGAGTACTACCCAACGGCTGACCGCAACATTGGCGCAGGTGACATCGTCTCCTTTATCGACAACGATACTTTCGAGCTCACCTACGCTACTTCAGGCTCCTCATACGCACTAGCGGGCGTTATCTCCACGAACCCAGGCATCACCCTTGCCGACGGCACCGAAGGAGGGCGCAAGGCACCACTGGCGCTCACCGGTCGTGTACCTGTGAAAGTCTCTAACGAGAACGGTATCGTGATGCCGGGTGATCGTATCACGCCGTCCTCAGTCCCTGGCGTGGGTATGAAAGCGGGACTCTTTGACGAGTCTGTGGGTGTTGCTATTACCGGTATGGACATCGAGAACCTCGACCCTGATAGGCCAATGCAGCAAATCATCCTCTTTGTTGATCTTCAAGAAGGCGTGAACGTCACCAGCCTCACCGAAACCCTCTTTGCCGGCGCGTCGACGACCTTCATGATGGAGATTAGCAGTTCGTTTAGCACAACCACCGGTACAACCACCACTGAAATTGCTATCACTGAAACGATTGCTGAGACTATCTGGGATCGCCTGGCGAACCTGGCGAGTCGGTTTGTGGATGGAGTACTCACTATCGTCGGACTTCGCACCGAAGAAATTTGTCTTACTGATAGTGATGGGGAGACGTGTATCGACCGCAGTGCACTTAATGTACTCTTAAGTGGTGAAGCGACAGAAACAGATGAGGTTAACGATACATATATAAGTACAACTACACCGCAAACAAGTACCACAACAGAGGAAGTTTCTAATTCAGACAGTGATTCAGAGCAGTCCAACACTTCAACTGAAGATAATCCTGATATAAGTGCAGATATTAGTACCACCACAACACAAACCACCGCTACGTCAACCAACTCCAGTACACAAGATGAACAGAGTCAAGAGGGAAGTGACATTGCCACGAGTACCGAAAACGTCAGTCAAGAAACAGAAAGTGAACCTGGTCAAGACCAGTCAGCCAGCTCGACCGAGCCAGTGAGTGAAGATGTTTCTCCATCAGAAGACCCGGCACCAGCCGAGGAGCCAGCCACTGAAGAAGCCACCGAAAGCACCGAAAACGGTTCAACAGAGTCACCAGCAGAAGACACTCCAGCAGAATGACGGGTACCCCAAATTTTGCACACCGTTTCTAAGTTCTCGTCATGATACTAGGGTTTGTGTTTAGCAGCAAACGAGCATGGCGCCGTGCCAAGTGCCGTATGTATCCGCTTGGTGTTGTAGTAGTGGATAGCTTCGTGGAGCGCAGCCACCAACTCACCTAAAGTCTCATACCTCGTCGGGTCACCAAACTCCACCTTGAGCTTGCCATAGAAGCTCTCCTGATACCCNTTNTCCCACGGACAGCCGGGGTGGCTCATGCTCATGAGAGTATCTCGTGAATGTACCAGCGCTGAATAATCAGCCGATGTATATTCACTCCCTTGGTCGGAATGGATGATACGGGGTGGCGGGTGGTGATGAATGGCATTGAGGAACGCATTCATCACTAGCTGGGTACTGTGGTTGGTTAATACTGACCAACCGACCACTTCCCGGGTACATAGGTCAAGAATAGTCGCGAGATACACCCACTGGTTTTGATACTTCACGATGTGGGTGAAGTCACTGATCCAGATGTCTCCTCTGCACTGTGGTGACTCGGTGAGCAGCAAGTTCGGGAATACGCTGTCTTTTGGGCGTTTATATGGTTTTGGAGTCACTCGGCGGTATGGCTTGATACCAAATAGCTTCATCACCCGCAGTACCCGTTTCTTGTTGATACCGAGGTGTTTGGCTAACCGTTTGTGTCCATACCCTGGGTGCTCACGCAAGGCAGTTTCGATGAGTTGCTTAGTGTGCCAGTCTTTAGCTGGTTGCCTTGGAGAATAATACAAACTCCGGCGACAGACACTGGTACTGGCTGCCAACACTGTCTTGTTTGGCATCCCTAGCCCCTTTTTTCTTGTGCACTGAGTTTCAGCGTCACTTCACCAACCAGTTGTTTGAGTTGCTCATTCTCTTTCTTCAGACGGTTGTATTCAAGCAGACTGACTGAGCCTTTGGCTTTGGTGCCAAGCCAGGCGTATACAGTATTAGCTTTCACGCCATGTTCAGCGGCAGCGTCTGCCACACTAACCCCTTCGTGCTTGATGCGATTGAGGATTTGTTCTTTGATTTCGGCTGAAATCCGATAACTCTTTTTAGACATAGTCTTTGTATTATTAGTGGAATAATACTTAGAAAGAGTGTGCAACGAAAGGGGTACCTTTCAAAGTGACATTAGGTCACTTCTCACTCTACGACGTCGCCCATTTCAAGAAGCTATATTTTGCAACGTATTTTAAGGTATTTTTAGTGCCTACTGTATCTAGTGGAACAGGGGTATAATTGTGGGGTATCCAATACTAATTTATATAACTATCTATGTCACTCTCAAATAAAGTTATAGAAACTTTAACAACGGCTACTGCCAAAGCTCTGGCAACCACTGGGCCTGATGGTGTGAATGTTGTGCCAGTTTCAATGATTAAAGTTAACGATGATTCTATTTGGCTGTTTGATTTCTTTATGGATAAAACAACGATAAATGTTGCCGCAAACAGCACAGTCGCACTCACGGCATGGACTGACATGGTGGGCGTACAAATCAAAGCTGAGGCTGAGTATGTAACCAAAGGAACGCTATTTGAAGAAGCAACAGCATGGGTAAAAACACAAAACCCAGAACGAGTCACTAAAGGCCTGCTCGTACTCAAACCAACAGCAGTTTTTGACATTAGCCCTGGTGGTGCATTTGATGCCGATGAGCTGACGGTCTAGCTCGTCCGGAGCCATTGGTTACCCGCGCGATGTCTTCATCGTGAATGACGATCAATTCACTGTCTTTGGAGAGACGTACGTCACATTCAGTGCGCTGACAGCCAATGGCAATCGCTTGCTCAAATGCCTCGAGTGTATTTTCGGTTGCGTATCCTGCTGCACCACGGTGACCGACAACAGTAACCATACGGTGTGTACACAATTTTTAATAACCTATTTTCCTTCAATTTTAGCGGCCGCAATGCGGGTCTTCACGATTGTGTCGGGAGCAAGAGACATACTGTCGATACCCTCTTTGACCAAAAATTCGGCAAACTCTGGGCTGTCACTCGGGGCCTGACCACAGAGACCAACCTTAATCCCTTTCTCTTTACCAACGGCAATGGTGCGGCGGACCATCTCTTTCACTGCTTCGTTATTCTCATCGTAGACGTCGGCCACAATGTGACTGTCGCGATCGACGCCGAGGGTGAGCTGCGTCAGGTCGTTACTCCCAATAGAGAAGCCGTCGAAGATCTCCGCGAACTGTTCTGCCAAAATGACATTGCTCGGAATCTCCACCATCATGTAGACCTCAAAGCCGTTCTCGCCCTGGACGAGGTCGTTTTGTTTCATGATGTCGATGACCTTGTGCGCCTCGTCTAAGTTGCGACAAAACGGCACCATGGCTTTGACGTTGGTGAGACCCATTTCGTCTCGCACGCGTTTAAGCGCGGCACACTCCAGCGCAAAGGCTGCCTGGTACTCTTCGTGGTAGTAGCGGCTGGCACCGCGCCACCCGATCATTGGGTTGTTCTCGGTTGGCTCAAACAGCTGACCACCAATGAGGTTGGCGTACTCGTTACTCTTAAAGTCGCTAAAGCGAACGATGACATCGTTGGGGTAGAAGCCGGCACCAATCAGCGCAATACCCTCCGCGAGCTTGTCGACAAAGTACTGCGACTTATCGGCGTAGCCAATGGTGAGCTCGTGAATCTGATGGCGCACCTCCTCGTCGGTCAGCTCATCAAACTTCAGCAGCGCCAGTGGGTGGATCTTGATGTGCGCATCGATAATAAACTCCTCGCGCGCGAGCCCCACACCGTCGTTTGGCAACTGCGCGTAGGTTAGGGCATGTTCGGGTGAGCCGATATTCATCATAATCTTAGTGTCTGGCCGCGGTAGGTTACCGACGTCGGTCGTCTCAATCTCGTACTTGAGTCGACCGCGGTACACGTAGCCCACGTCACCCTCCGCACAGCTCACCGTGAGCTCGTCGCCGTGGTTGATGACCTCGGTCGCGTTACTGGTACCCACCACACACGGAATGCCTAACTCGCGCGAGACAATGGCAGCGTGGCAGGTGCGTCCACCACGGTCGGTCACAATCGCGCCGGAGCGCTTCATAATTGGTACCCAGTCGGGGTCGGTCATGGTGGTTACCAAGATGTCGCCGTCCTCAAAGCCACTAATGTCGGAAATGTCTTCGATGATCTTGGCGGTACCCGCCGCAATTTTGTTGCCCACACTGGTGCCGGTAATGACCACCTCGCCGTCTTCGGTGCGCTTGTACTCCTCAAAGCAGGTTTGGTCTTTTTGGGACTGTACCGTTTCGGGTCGGGCTTGTACGATATAAAGCGTTCCGTAATCCTCATCGAGCGCCCACTCAATATCCATTGGCTTGCCATAGTGCTCCTCGATAGCCATCCCCCACTCGGCTAAAGTTAGCACTTGCTCATCGGTGATTGAAAAGCGGTGCTGGTCAGCTTCGGAGACGTCGATGTCTTCGGTAGTACTGTCGGGCCCGGGGATCATCTTGAGCTTCTTAGCGCCGAGCTTCCGCTTGAGAATTGCCTTGGTCGGTTTAAACACTAGAAACTCGTCGGGGCTCACCTTACCCTGCACAATGTTCTCGCCGAGGCCGTAGATAGAGTTGATCATAACCACATCGCGAAAGCCCGACTCAGTGTCGAGGGTAAACATCACCCCAGCCGCCTCTGAGCGGACCGCTACCATCTGCTGCACGCCAACTGAGAGCGCCACTTTCATGTGGTCGAAGCCATTCTCGACGCGGTAGACGATTGCCCGATCGGTAAAGAGTGAGGCGATGCACATTTTGGCGTGCTTAACGACCTGATCCACACCGCTGATATTGAGGTACGTTTCTTGCTG
>PAMC01000006.1 GCA_002710785.1 bacterium | reverse complement strand
CGGCATTTCTATGGTGCAGGCACTCGAGGTGACTGCCGATGTGGTTGATAACGAAGTGTTTCGTGAGATTTTGAGCGAGACACTGGTTGAGGTGAAGGCTGGCCGCTCCTTTGCCGATGCGATAAGCGAGTACCCTGAAATTCCTGGCGTGATGTCTCAGATGGCCAAAGTGGGTGAGGAGACCGGTAACTTAGCCGAAATTCTCGGTACTCTCGCTAAATTCTACAACCGTGAGGTTAACAACTCGGTGGATACGCTGATCGGACTCATTGAGCCAGCGATGATCGTACTCTTGGGTCTTGGAGTGGCGACGCTGTTGGCCTCAGTACTGGTACCAATCTACAATCTCACTAATACGATTTAAACCAACGTCAGAAGTTCTCCGCAGCGCACCACTTTTCTCACCTCAAATTTGAAAACCGCTTACACGCCCAGGCTCTAGAATATTACGTTTGCCCAATTAGTTTGGTTGTCCACGGTGGTTGCTACCAGGTTAGTCATATCTTCATATAATTAAAGTATCACGTTTATCTAGAAACGTGGAGCTACGCTTAAAGCCATCAGCTGAGGTTTTAAGTTAACCTTATTACAATAATTACTACTTCATGCAGAAGAAAATCTTTTCTCGCGGTTTCACCCTCATTGAGCTCTTGGTGGTAATAGCAATCATCGGTATTCTCGCTTCAGTGGTGCTTGCATCACTCAACAATGCCCGTTCAAAGGGTGCCGACGCGGCTATCAAGTCGACCATTAACAACACCCGCGCTGAAGCTGAGTTGTACTATGACAACAACGGCAACAGTTACGCCAGTCTCTGTGGCACCCTGACTACGGCTGCTGGTTCTGTTAACAACGCTGGAGGAACTTTTGAATGTGCCGCTACTGCAACTGGTTACCTCATCATTTCACCACTTGTTTCTTCAACTACAGCCAACTACTGTGTTGACAGCAGTGGGTACGCTGGCGAAGTGACCGCCACCACTTCTAACCTGAGGTGTTCGTAGTGTAGCGCGATACTGCTCGCTACGAGACAGCAAAAAAGCGGCCTGGCCGCTTTTTTGTTTGCTATACTGATACGTAATGAAACGAACATATACCAGTGGCTTTACGCTCATCGAACTATTGGTGGTAATTGCTATCATAGGTATCTTAGCTTCGATTGCGTTGGGTGCACTTAATGACTCACGCTCAAAGGGTGCCGACGCTGCGATTGTGAGCTCCATTAATAACATGCGTGCTCAGGCAGAGCTCTACTACGACGACAATAATAGCTACGTCAACATGTGTAGTGACAGCAACATTACTGACGCAATTGCGGCTGCAACCGGAGCGGGTAGCGCCGACGCCACGTGTGTCGACGGGAGTCACGTCACCAACGCCTGGGCCATCGAGGCACAACTGGTCGCTTCGAGTACGGAGTACTTCTGCGTCGATTCAACCGGCGCGTCTGAGCGCGTTAGCGGCAGTAGCATCAGCAACACCGGGGGCAGCGAAGACGCTGTGTGCGGCTAAGCACCTATCTCATGTCAGCACTCACGCTCCTCGATTCTTTGCCGTACTGGTACCAGTTGCTGGTGGTTGGAGTGCTGGGTGCGGTAATGGCCAGTTTTATTAATGTGGTCGCGTACCGCTTGCACACCAACGCCTCGCTCTTGGGTCGCTCTCGCTGTTTCTCCTGCGGTCACCAGCTGTCTTGGTATGAGTTGGTGCCATTTGTTTCATTTTTATCCTTACGCGGCCGCTGTCGCGTATGCCAAGCACGAATTCCGCTACGTGACTTTATTGTCGAACTACTCGGCGCGCTGCTGTACATCGTGGTGTACGTAACATTTGTCGACCCTATCACTCTCTTCTTCTCGTGGGTATTAGTCTCCGTACTGCTCGCCATCTCACTCTATGATTTGGCGCACTTTATTATTCCGAATGAGCTGGTGCTCATAGTGGCAGCTGTTGGCGTCGCAGCGTATAGCTACCAAAACTGGCCACTGGCTCTGACGGACTTTTCAAATGGGTTACTCCTAGTGCTCGTAGCGGCTGGGTTTTACGCTGTGCTCTGGAAGTACTCAGCTGGCCGCTGGCTTGGGTTTGGTGACGTTAAGCTGGCCGCTGCGCTGGCGCTATTTCTGACGCTCGAGGAAGCCTTCTCTATGGTTGTGTTGTCTTTCTGGATCGGGGCAGTGGTGGGTCTCCTGCTCGTGTTTTTACCAGTTCTGCTGCAGCGCCATGTGCCAACTCATCGCTCGCTTCACATGCGAAGCGAAATCCCATTTGCCCCATTCATTGTGGCCGCCTTCTTGGTAGTATATATCTATGAGCTCAGCGTCTTTGCGTTCTTTGTACCGTGGTTCTAAAGTAGCGTCACACTCTGGCTTTACCTTACTTGAGGTACTCATTACCCTCGCCATCATTAGTATTTTGACGGTCTTGGTGATGGTCCGCTATGGGTCGTTTAATAGTGCGGTTTTGCTTAAAAACCAAGCGTTTGAGTTAGCTCTCGACTTGCGTGAGGCTCAGGTCTACGCCATTAGCGTGCGCGGTGACGGTAGCGAGTTTCGCGAAGAGTACGGTATTTACGTGAACCAAGACAGCAGCAACAACCAGCAGTACATTTTTTGGCAAGACAGCCAGTCAGCTCCGGTGCCGGCTTACAATGCAGGAGAAGAATTGGCAACCATTCCGCTGGACAACCGTTTTTACATTAGTGAAATTTGCTACGACTCAGACGTGAGCTCGTGTCAGTCGGCTTCGCTGTTGCATATCTCGTTTGCGCGGCCAAACTTTGACGCGACGCTGCGCTTGCCCGGCGGGTCTGAGGCAAGTTCTGCGCGCATCCTCATTTCGCCGGTAGATGACCCATCAATCTACCGGTCGGTGTACATTACGAGCACGGGGCTCATAACGGTAGAATAAGAGTATGCAAGGCCTTCACTCACAAGCTGGTTTCTCACTCATTGAACTGCTCGTTTCGATGACCATCTTCACCGTGGTAATGACTATGGCAACCAGCACCCTCCTCGTACTACTCGATGCTAACAGCAAAGCCCAGAACATGCAGGCGGTTATGAACGACCTCACTATCGCCATTGATAGCATGACGCGAGAAATTCGAACCGGGTACAATTACGTGTGCAACAGTGGCCGCGCTGCGGTCGAAGCCGACACCGCTACCAATAATTGCAGCACAGGACAGCCGTACATCTCAGTGGTTGAGGCGGGTGATAGCCTCACCCAAGGGCTTGGCAGTAGCCGTATCAGCTACTACTACGACAGTGCCGACCAAGTTATCTACCGTCGAGTTGGCGATGGCGATGGCGACGGCAACACCAACGAAGACGAAGACTGGATTGCGATTACAGCCCCCAACATCAATATCACGGCAACTGAGTTTATTGTCACCGATACGACGACGGGCTTAACTGACGGCGAACAGCCGAGCGTAACGGTCTTCATTACCGGAGAGGCCGGTGACCTCATTGAGGTCGATGCGGATTTTCTTGTTCAAACCACCGTAGTGCAACGTCCACTCGATATCTAACGTATGAAAATCAATCAAACAGAACGAGGATACTCTATGGTGGAAGTGCTGGTGGCAATTTCAATACTGCTCTTAGCAACGGTGGGTCCGATGACAATCGCTGCACGTTCGTTGCAGTACTCACAGTTTACTGCTCAGCAAAACGCGGCGTTTTTCTTAGCGCAGGAAGGCATTGAAGCGGTCTTTAAAATCCGTGCCGAAGCGGGGTTGGCGCACCTCGATAACCCTGGCAGTAACGATGCCTGGGATTGGATGAGTGACGGCGACTGGGCAGATTGCCGTGGTACTGATGGCTGCGGTATTGATTGGCGCGACGATACGCTGAGCAATAACCTTGTGTCGTGCAGCACAATTGCCAACTGTGCGCTCTATTTTAATAGCGGTAACACTCGGGGTCGCTACACACACCAGAGCAGTGGCGACGCGACACCGTTTACACGTGTCATTACGATAGAAAACATTTCGGGCACTGAGGCATTGGTGCGCTCAACGGTAAGTTGGGCAGCAGCCGGCAGCGGTGACAGCCGTACGGTGACTTTACAAACGTACCTTCACGATATCTATGACACCAACTAACCGTCACGCTCCAAATACTGGCTTTGCGCTTCTCCTGACCATCGTGGTTATCAGCGTTGTGTTGGCGGTGGGTATCTCACTCCTAGACATTACGGTCAAGCAGATCAGCCTCTCGACCACCGGACGAGACTCAGAAGTGGCATTTCATGGCGCACAGGCTGCCGTAGAGTGCGCACAAGTTGTGGTGGATACGATCGATTTCATTAATAGTGGCGCAAACGCGGTCGACATCGACTGTTTTGAGGATACTTTAAGTAGCGTCAGTCCGAACATGTCCGACGCCGGCCGCACCGCTGAGTACAGCTTCCAATTTAACTGGAACAACAGTGAACAAGATTTGTGTAGCGAATCAGATATATACATTATGGACGCTCGGGGTGGGGCGTACACCAAGAACTTCAGCAACCAAGGTCTCGCGAGCGAGACGTGTACCGACGGCAACATTTGTACCCTCGTGTTCGCGCGCGGATTTAATCGCGGCTGCGCAGACTTAAGTAGCTTGCGAACCGTGCAACGAGAGCTTACGATATCGTACTAAGGTATGAGCAACCAAAACGACAAACAGCGAGCCGCCGAGCTACGCGAGCTTATCGCGTACCATCAGCAGAAGTATCACGCTGAAGATGCGCCAGAGATTTCCGACGAAGCGTATGATTCGCTGGTGGCTGAGCTGCGCGCGCTTGAGGGAACTACCGAAGACGGTGAGGTGTTTGCGGTTGGCGCTACCCCGAGTGAGGCGTTTGCTAAAGTGGAGCACAAAGTGCGGCAGTGGTCGTTTGCTAACGTCTTTACCCATGAGGAGTGGAACGACTGGGTAGCACGGGTTGAGCGCTTGCGTGAGGAGTACGACCTGACGCACGAGCCACTCGAATTTGTCGCCGAGCACAAAATTGATGGCCTTAAGGCGATTATCGAATACCAAGCCGGTGAGCTGGTGCGGGCCGCAACGCGGGGTGATGGGGTGACTGGCGAAGATGTCACGCACACGGTGCGTACCATTCGCTCGCTGCCGCAAACTCTCAAGTACCCAATCAATTGCGTTTGTGTTGGTGAGGTGTGGCTCGCCAAAGGCGAGCTGGATCGCATTAACGACGAGCGCAGAAAGGCGGAAGAGCCGCTGTTTGCTAACCCGCGTAACGCCGCCGCCGGTTCGTTGCGGCAACTCGACCCGAGCGTGGCAGCAGGTCGTCAGCTTTCGATCACGCTCTACGACCTCGACGCTTTCGACGCTCGTGACAGTGGTTTAGTGGAGCCTAAGAGCCAATGGGAAGAACTCACGCTCTTAAAACAGCTCGGGTTACCAATTAGTCCTGATAGCGCACGTTGCGCTGACGCTGACGCGGTATGGGAGTATAACCAGATCTGGCAGGAGCAACACGATGAGATGCCCTTTGGTATCGATGGGGTCGTGGTGAAGGTAAATAGCATTGTCATCCAAAAGGCGCTCGGGCACACGGCTAAATCACCACGCTTTGGCGTCGCGATTAAGTTTCCGGCGCAGCAGGCAACGACGGTCCTCGAGGACATTCAGTTGCAGGTGGGTCGCACCGGCGTCATCACTCCAGTTGCCCACTTACGTCCAGTGGTGGTAGACGGCTCAACTGTCTCACGCGCTACACTCCACAACGAAGATGAGATCAAACGCCTCGATGTGCGCGTTGGTGACACGGTAATCATCGAAAAAGCTGGTGATATCATTCCGAAAGTGATTCGGGTCCTCACTGAGCTACGCCCTAAAGCAGCTAAACCGTACCGCTTCCCGAAGCGCGTCCCCGGTTGCGGGGGTGATGGCAGTATTGAGCGGGTACCTGGCGAGGCAGCGTATCGGTGTGTGGTACCCGAGTCAGATCAGCTACACCGCCAGCGGCTGTACCACTTTGTTTCAAAAGCCGCCGTCAATATTGACGGCGTTGGTCCACGCATTATCGATCTCTTGCTCGATAATCACCTGATCGACGACTGGGTTGATCTCTTTACATTGAGTAAAGGAGATCTCATTGATCTACCTGGCTTTAAAGAGCGGGCGGTAGAGAATGTACTCGCCGCGATTGATGCCGCGCGTACCGTACCGCTCCACCGCTTACTAATTGGCCTGTCAATTAATCACGTGGGTGAGGAAACTGCTCGTTTGATAGCTGCGCACTGTGGTTCGCTTGACGCGGTGCGTCAGGCTTCGCAAGCTGAACTGGCCGCCATCCACGGTGTTGGTGAAACCGTGGCTGAGGCGGTCGTCACATGGTTTAGTAAACCCGACAACCAGGCGCGGCTCGATGCGCTTTTAACCGAACTCACTGTTACCGATGCCGAGCAGGCCGCCTCTGACGCGCTCGTAGGTGCCACGGTAGTGTTTACGGGCACGCTGCCGACGCTGGCACGAGATGAAGCGCAAGATCTCGCGCGACAGGCCGGCGCAACTGTGAGCAGCAGTGTTTCCCAACAGACGACGTACGTGGTACTGGGGGAAGCTGCTGGCAGCAAAGCCGAGAAAGCGACGGCGCTTGGAGTTAAGACATTGGACGAAGCGGAGTTTTTGAAACTGATCGGTCGCTAATCTGTACCGCCCCTAGCAAAGATGCTAGTATTCCGGTACCTGTCCCGTTAGAGCTAGATCGCAGCACTTGCTCGATGGGAATATCCAGCGTTTAAAAACTTTATTCAGTAAGCTCTAATGGGATGACAAAAAAGGAAGTGCAACACCTGGCGCGTCTCTCGCGCATTGCTATCACCGACGAAGAAGCGGAGACATTTACCAAGGAAATTGACGCCATTCTTGAGTACGTGAGCGAAGTAACCGAGGTAGCTGGCACTGACGCACTTGAACCAACCGTCGGGGCGGTACATAACGTTTTTCGTGCTGATGAGGTAACCAACGAACCAAACCAGTACACCGATGCACTCCTCGCGGCCATGCCGGAAACCGACGGACGGTTTATGAGCGTGAAGAAAATTCTCAACCAAGATGACTAAACAGACCGCACACTCACTTCGCGCTGACTATTTGGCCGGTACACAAAAGCCGACTGAAGTGGTCGCAAAAAGTCTCGAGACTATTGGCGAGCAAAACGACGCGCTCAATGTATTCCTCGACGTCTACGAGAGCGCAGCGCAGCAAGCCGCCGCCGCCGAGGAGCTACTCGCCAAGGATGGTGAGTCTGCGCCGCCGTTGGCGGGTATTCCGGTGGCCCTGAAACATAACATTATGGTGGAAGGGGAGCGGGTTACCGCCGCTTCGAAGATTCTGGAAAACTACACCGCAACGTACGACGCCACGATCGTGAATAAACTTAAGGTTGCCGGCGCGGTACTTCTTGGTGGTACCAACATGGACGAGTTTGCGATGGGTGGTTCAACTGAGAACTCTGCGTTTTCTCCGAGTAAAAACCCAATTGATCCGACTCGCGTTCCTGGTGGCAGCTCGGGCGGTTCGGCAGCTGCTGTCGCTATGGGTTCCGTGCCGGTCGCCATTGGTACCGACACCGGCGGCTCGATTCGGCAGCCGGCCAGTTACTGTGGTGTGGTTGGGTTTAAGCCAACCTACGGGGCGGTCTCACGCTACGGTTTAATCGCCATGGGCTCGAGTCTCGATCAGGCCGGCCCGCTCACCAATACGGTGGCAGACGCTGAGCTCGTTCACAGCGTTATGGCTGGCCGTGACCCAATGGATATGACAACGATTGATGTCGACACGTACCCAGCGGTCGAGACTAAAGAGACGTACCGCATTGGCGTCCCGCGCGACTTTTTAGCTGAGGGTGTAGACCCAGATGTGCTCGAAGCGTTTGAGGCACACCTCAAAGATCTCTCCGCTGCCGGGCACGAGGTGGTCGATATCTCGCTGCCGCTCTTTGCTAAAGGTCTGGCCGCGTACTACATTGTGATGCCGGCTGAGGTGTCTTCTAACCTCGCTCGGTACGATGGGTTGCGCTACGGCACACAAACGCCAGGAGAGACACTTTTAGATGTATACGAGCAGTCTCGCGCACACGGGTTTGGAGATGAGGTAAAGCGCCGCGTCTTGCTTGGTACCTACGTACTCTCGGCTGGGTACTACGATGCGTACTACGGTAAGGCCGAAGCAGTGCGTCGCCTAATGCGACAAGAGTTAGCCAATGTCTTTACCGACGTCGATGTGCTAGCGACACCAACGGCGCCTACTCCGGCCTTTACCTTTGGTGCGCAGGCCGACCCGTTAGCTATGTACCGACAAGATATTTTTACCGTACCGGTTAACCTCACCGGCGTACCCGCAATTTCAACTCCAATGGCGACGGTTGATCGAGACGGCAGTACGCTACCAGTTGGCGTGCAGTACATCGCTCCACACGCCGGAGAATCACGACTCTTCGACCTTGGTAAGCGAATCTACGACGCACAGCTCTAACAGGCGTGCCCCCACTCCCAGAGTTGGTGCAGTATAATGAAACCACTGCATGCCTGACGAGAATGACATCGTTTTTGATCAGTACTCGATTGATATCGTAGCGATGGTACGTGCCATCCTCGATGCAGCGGGAGCCTCCGCACCAACCATCGACTCGGTGTTAGGTTTTTTAAACTCGCTTTGGGGTACATTTGTGGTCATCTCACTACTCCTCGCACTACTGTTTTTTATCGGCTATATCTACGCGGCCATTCGCTTCAATCAGCTGGCAGAGATCGAATTGGAAGGGATAAAAGAGCAAGAACGCCTCTACCAACAACTTTTTGGACAGGACCAGCCATCGCGTTTTGATGATATTAAAAAGCATATCGCGAGTGACAATCCAAACGACTGGAAACTGGCTATTATCGAAGCTGATATTGAGCTCGAGCGCATGCTCGATAATGCTGGGTACCCTGGGTTGACGATTGGCGATAAGCTCAAGGGTGCCAATAAAGATTCATTTACGACGCTGAACGATGCGTGGGAGGCCCACAAGGTCCGCAACCGTATCGCGCACGACGGCGCCGATTTTGTACTCACCAAACGACTGGCGCAAGAAACCATCACTCGCTACCAACGGGTATTTGCTGAGTTTAATCATCGGTAGGCTGGGAATGGACTCCCAAGTTACTAATAATTTTGGTCCAAGTATTCCCAAAATAATAAGTACTCGTGAGCTCGCCTCAGCGCTCTTCCTGGCTTAAGCCAGCGCGCTTCCGGCCGTTCGATTCCGGGCCAGCAAAAGCATACAGAAAATCACCTACCAATTGGTAGGTGATTTTCTGTGCTTGTTGCGGGGCCCGGAATCGAACCGGGGTCTGGAGGTTATGAGCCTCCCGAGGTACCTCTCCTCTACCCCGCTATCTACGTGGGGAAGAGAGTAACACATGACTGTGCCTTTGTCGAGTTGGTGCTGACGGGAGGAATTGAACCTCCGACCTTAGGTTTATGAGTCCTACGCTCTAACCAACTGAGCTACGTCAGCGTGCGATACATGAAACGACTGCAAGCCAAGCTAACAGTCGTTTCAGGTGCGCGGTGGACGGGACTTGAACCCGCAACCTCTCGCGTGACAGGCGAGTGCTCTAACCAAATTGAGCTACCACCGCAAGTGGTGACGCAGAGTATATAGATTTTTCTGCTAAATAGCAACAAATAGTCTGCTATTTGAGCCAACGCGCGGGATTGAACCGCGGACCTCATCCTTACCATGGATGCGCTCTACCGACTGAGCTACGTTGGCTTTTAAGTTGCAGTAGCATAGCAAAAAATAATTTGAATACAAAGTGACCCTGTACTAAAATCGTGAGCATTGCTCCAAGGGTTCAGAAAGCAGGAAACCGCCGAAAGGCAGTTTTCTGCTATACTCAACCAACTATGACCGACCCAAAGATGCGCATCGCAGAAATCGAAGCGGCTATGCTCCAGCCCGATTTTTGGGACGAT
Source organism: bacterium (assembly GCA_002710785.1). Classification (GTDB taxonomy): domain Bacteria; phylum Patescibacteriota; class Minisyncoccia; order Phycocordibacterales; family UBA918; genus OLB19. The sequence continues at coordinate 45,337 of PAMC01000006.1, read as the reverse complement.
AGCCAAAAAGCCCAGGCGCTCATCAAAGAGCTGCAGGCTTGTAAAGATGCGGCTGAGGGCAAAGGTAAGTACGATCGCTGCAACGCTGTTTTCACCATCGTGGCGGGTGCCGGTGGTGACGACGCAGAAGATTTTGCGCGCATGCTGGTCGAAATGTACCAACGCTACGCTGAGAGTCGTGGCTGGGACGTGACGGTGCTCGATAGCCACCCTAATGAGCATAACGGGTACCGCAGCATCACGTTTGCCATTGCTGGCAAAGGGGCGTACGGCACGCTACGCCACGAAGCAGGTATTCACCGTTTGGTACGCATCTCACCGTTTAACAGCAATGGCAAAAGACAAACCTCGTTTGTGTTGGTAGAAGTGTCGCCCGAGTTGCCGGAGGTAGAGCCGGGAGATCTGCCCGACGATGAGCTTGAGATACAGTTTGCCAAATCGAGCGGGGCGGGCGGTCAAAACGTTAACAAGCGCGAGACTGCAGTGCGTATTACTCACGTACCAACCAATATTTCGGTCCACGTCTCGAGCGAGCGCAGTCAGCAGCAAAATCGAGAGAAGGCCATGCAGCTGTTGGCCGGTAAGGTGTTTGCGTGGCGTGAGGCACAGCAAGAGCGTGAGCTTAAGGGGCTGGCAGTCGAGAAATCAGTGAAGATTGAGTGGGGGAATCAGATTCGCTCGTACGTCCTGCACCCGTACCAAATGGTGAAGGACCATCGCACCGATGTGGAGACCAGCCAAGTAGAAAAGGTCTTAGGTGGTGACATTCAGTTGTTTTTAGACACACCTCCACCAATAGAGTAAAATAGGAGAGTTGCGAACCGTACCGGTAGCTATGATTTATTTTGAAAACGTTTCCAAGCATTACAACGGCAACTCAGTTGCGCTGGAGGACGTAACCTTTCAGGTCGACCCCAAAGAATTTGTTTCCATCGTCGGACACTCAGGTGCGGGCAAAACTTCACTCCTGCGCATGCTTATCGCCGAAGATAGGCCATCGGCCGGGCAAGTCTTTTTTGAATCGCTCGATATTCATAAAATTCCGCGGGCAAAATTACCTAAGTACCGCCGCAAAATCGGCACCGTCTTCCAGGACTTTAAGCTCCTACCACACCTAACGGCGTACGAAAACATTGCGTTTGCGATGGAGGCCAACGGCCGCGCCGACAGCGAGATCGCTGAGAACGTACCGCAGGCGCTCAATCTCGTCGACCTCGATAACAAAGCCTGGAACTTCCCGCACGAGCTCTCGGGTGGTGAGAAGCAGCGTGTCGCCATTGCGCGCGCAATCGTCAACCAGCCCGACATCATCATTGCCGACGAACCAACTGGCAACCTCGACCCAATTGCCACCTATGAAGTGGTGCAGATTTTACGCAAGATTAACGACCTGGGCACAACCGTTATCATGACCACCCACAACAAAGGAGTTATTGACGAGCTTGGTCGGCGAGTGATTACTATGGACGAGGGGCGCATCGTGCGCGACGATCAGGAGGGTAAGTACGTGTTATAACTTAAGTAAGTATGTGGACTGGTTTTAAGCGAGTGGTTCGATCTGGGTTTGTTGGGTTTTGGCGCAACGCGTTTGTGAGCCTCGCTGCGGTTTTCGTAATGACGGTGACCCTCTTTGTGATCGGCAGCTCCATGATGCTCAACCAGCTCCTTGAGGTGTCGCTCGAGAACATTCAGAGCCGCGTCGACATTAACGTCTACTTTAATACCGAGGCAGAAATTATCGACGTTAACGCACTCCAGAACGAACTCGAGTCGCTTCCCGAGGTGACTGAGGTTATCTTTACCTCTCGCGAGGATGCGCTGGCAGAGTTTCGTGAGCGGCACCGCAATGATGAGCTGACCATTCAGGCACTTGAGGAGCTCGGCGAGAACCCGCTCGGAGCCTCACTCTCTATTCGCACTCGCGATACCTCACAGTACGATAGTGTCGCCGCGTTCTTGGAAGAGCAGGACACCATCATGAGTGGCGGGGTGCCGCTCATTGACCGGGTTAACTACAACCGCAACCGTGAGGCGATTGGCCGTCTCACCGCCATCATCAACGCTGTTGAGCAATCAACCCTCGTGGCGCTGGTGGTGCTGGTTATTGCAGCGGTCTTAATTACCTTTAATACAGTACGCCTGGCCATTTACACCGCTCGCGAAGAAATCTCAGTGATGCGCCTAGTGGGCGCGAGCAACATGTACATCCGCGGTCCGTTTATGCTGCAGGGCATTATGTACGGCCTCATTGCTGGACTCCTAGCGCTCCTTATTATGTACCCAATCCTTCTCTGGATTGGTCCAGCCACGGAATCTTTCTTCGAATTTAACCTCTTCTCGTACTTCGTAAACGACTTTAGTAAAGTCTTCCGCACCGTCGTTGGGGTGGGTGTGGTACTCGGCTTCATTTCTAGTACGTTAGCGGTCTCCCGCTACCTCCGCGTGTAACTTGTATGGCGAAGACTCCCCGACGATCAACAACCCGAGCTTCGAAAAAAACTAAATACATCTTTGTCGTCGGCGGCGTCATGAGTGGTGTCGGCAAAGGCGTCTCATCCTCGTCGGTGGCTAAGTTGTTGCAGGCACGTGGTCTCACCGCAACCGCTATCAAGATCGACCCGTACGTGAATGTCGACGCTGGCACCATGAACCCGACTGAGCACGGCGAATGTTTCGTCCTCAAAGATGGCCTCGAGACCGACCAAGACATGGGTAACTACGAGCGCTTCCTCAATGTCGACCTACCGGCCAATAACTACATGACCACGGGAAGTGTGTATCAGTCGGTGATCGAGCGTGAGCGCAACCTTGGGTACGGGGGTAAAAACGTACAGGTGGTACCTGACATCCCTCTCGAGGCCATTCGTCGCATTAAAAAGGCCGGCGAACTCGCCAAGGCCGATGTGGTGTTAACCGAAGTAGGCGGGACGGTCGGTGAGTACGAGAACATTCTGTTTATTGAAGCAATCCGCATGATGAAAGCCGAGCTGCCTGGGCAGGTGGCCGTGGTGATGGTGAGTTACATGCCCGTACCAGGCAGTATTGGTGAGATGAAGACCAAACCAACGCAGCACGCCGCTCGCACTCTCAGTGCATCTGGCGTGTTTGCCGATATTATTATCGCGCGGGCGCCAGTAGCCATTGATAAGAAGCGTAAAGAAAAGATCGCCAAGTTCTGCAACGTACTGCCAGAAAATGTTATTTCTGCACCAGATGTGCCGAGCATTTACGATATCCCGCTTATGTTTGAGCGCGAGGGTCTGTCGGAGCGTCTTTGTAGCATGCTCAAGTTGCCGTGCAAAAAAGCGATCGATATGCGCAGCTGGAAACGTTTTGTCTCCAGCAGTCGCGGTGACTCGGACGCGGTTAAGATTGCCGTGGTCGGCAAGTACTTTAGCTCCGGCGATTTTGTGCTCTCTGATGTGTACATTTCGGTACTCGAAGCCATCAAGTACTCCGCGTACAAGCTTGGTTTAACCCCAGAAATTACGTACCTCAGTTCGCAATCATTTACCGACAAGAAAAAGCTTCGTGAGCTCAAGAAGTATGATGGCATTTTGGTGCCGGGTGGTTTTGGCAAAACCGGAGTGGAGGGCAAACTCAACGTTATCGAGTACGCGCGCAAGCAGGGAGTACCGTACTTTGGCCTTTGCTACGGCATGCAGTTGGCAGTACTCGAGTACGCGCGTAACGTGCTTAAGCTCAAAAACGCGAGCACCGAAGAAATTAACCCGAAAGCCAAAGAGCTTGTGATTGGCGTCATGGACGAGCAACGCGAGAAGATCGCGCAAGCAGATATGGGTGGCACCATGCGTCTCGGACAGTACAAAGCGGTGCTTATGCCTAAAACCATTGCGCGCGAAGCGTACAAACAGGCAGAGGTGCTAGAGCGTCACCGTCACCGCTACGAGGTAAACAACGCCTACGTACCAGCTCTCGAAGCCGCTGGCGTCATCTTCTCTGGCACCTCACCCAAAGGCGATCTGATGGAGATCATGGAGCTGTCCAAGTCTGAGCACCCGTTTTTTGTTGGGGTACAGTTTCACCCTGAGCTCCAGGCCCGTCCGCTCAACCCACATCCGCTCTTTACCGCCTTTATTAAGGCTAGCTACGAGAATAAGTAGCTTCAGGGCTGAAAAAATACCAGGATGTGCTATATTGTGCTCGCGCGTGAGCGCCTTTTAATTTCATATTGGCGGATCGTCTAACGGTAGGACGGATGGTTTTGGTCCATCAAATCGGGGTTCGATTCCCTGTCCGCCAGCGAGAAAGTGAGACAGACCGAGGTCGTAAAATAAGCGTTATTAAGCAACCTGTGCTGAGAACCGCTCATGGACACGAACTTCAGTCAAAGATCACAAAGCAACTATACAGTCGTAGCATAACTGCTGAGTGCAATAGTCAGAAACAAAACCACCCTGATTAGGGTGGTTTTGTTTAGCTCCAGCCTAAAACTACTACTTGAGCTTAGTTACAAAGTTTGCCTTTTAGTCTTTGATAAAAATACTTTATTACACAAACGACTAAAAGCAGAAGCCCAATAATAGTAACCAATGCTCCAAGCGGCATAAACAAACCCTCTTGCAACACCCCATCTGCATTAACATCACCATAAAAAACGTTTTCCAGAACTATAAACACAATACCGATTGCAAGTAATGTAATACCTGTGATTTTCATATTTACTTTAACCACCTTCATTTCCTTATGGTTACATAAGCCCACCAAGCTGAAATTTCTACATTTAGTATAATTGAGTCATGGATAAAGAAGATAAAGATGCCATTGTTGCCTCACGAAAAGATCGTGACGAATTTGCGTTTTTGTATGAGAAGTACGTTGATAAAATCTTTAACTATTTTTGGTATCGAGTTGGCCACGACCGAGATGTGGCTGAAGATCTCACCCAAGAGGTGTTTGTGCGTGCGTATAAGCATTTAGACAAATTTCAAATTAGAAAGACCTCGTACGCTTCGTATCTTTTAACAATTGCTCATAACGTACTCGTTAATTACTATCGCTCACCCAAACCTATCTCGATCGAGTCCACCGGTGTAGATGTGCCAGAAGAAATCTGGAGTGATATTGAAACCAAAGATAATCTGCGCTCGATGTGGCGGGCTATACAACACTTGCCCTTAAACGAACGGGACATGCTGTATTTAAAGTATCAAAAAGGATACAAGGTTAAAGACATTGCTAAGATTGTAGGTAAATCAGAAAATGCCGTAAAGCTTACCCTCTCAAGAGCACGTAAGAAATTAGCCGCTCATCCATACCTCAAGGGTATTGCCGGATTTACCGATACCAAGCGTAAAAAGAAACGCGCTCGGTACAAGGATTCGTAAGACTTGTCAACTGCTCACGAATCATTACAATATTAATTGTATGAATGTAGAAAAGTTGACTGAAAAATCCCGCTCAATTCTGGAAGAAGCCATTCAAGAAGCCTACGAATATAAACATCAATTAGTAGACCCGTTACACCTCCTAAAAGCTGTATTGACCACTCCGGAAACGATTGTTCAACCGCTACTATCAGCTCTTGATGTGAACACTGAGAGTGTTCTTCACGAGGTAGAAAATGCACTTGATGCCCTTCCAACGTTGAGCCAACCAGCGAACCCACAATTAACGCCCGCTGTCGCGAGTGTATTTCGGCGAGCCGAGAAAGAAGCCTCTGGAATGAATGATAGTTATGTCAGTGTGGAGCATTTGCTCTTAGCTCTTGGTCATAACGAAGGAAAGCCCCGCGAGATACTAGCCCAGGCAGACCTATTACCAGCCAATATTACTAGCAAATTAAGTGAACTACGAGGTGATATGAATGTGACTGATCAAAACCCAGAGAGTAAACAAAACGTATTAGAAAAATATGGTGAAGACTATACGGCCCTAGCCCAAGACGGCAAGCTCGACCCAGTTATTGGTCGCGATGAAGAGATTCGCCGTGTTATGCAGGTCTTGTCTCGTCGTACCAAGAACAATCCGGTACTCCTTGGTGAACCTGGCGTCGGAAAGACTGCAATAGTTGAAGGTCTTGCTCAGCGGATTGTTTCAGGTGACGTACCAGAATCACTCAAAGGAAAACGGCTCTTGGGACTTGAGATCGGTTCACTCTTAGCAGGAGCTAAGTTTCGTGGAGAATTTGAGGAGCGGCTTAAAGAAGTACTCAAAGCGGTGGAGAAAGAAGCTGGCAACATTGTACTGTTTGTAGATGAGCTACACACCCTCGTTGGGGCTGGTGGCAGTGAAGGAGCGGTTGATGCGGGTAATATGTTGAAGCCACTCTTGGCTCGTGGAAAACTTCATTTAGTCGGAGCCACCACCCTTAATGAATATCGTCAGTATGTCGAAAAAGATGCTGCTCTTGAGCGACGGTTCCAGCCAGTCTACGTTGACGAACCAGATGCAGAAGCAACACTAGCTATCTTGCGTGGCCTGAAAGAAAAATACGAAATTCATCATGGGGTAGAAATTACCGATCCTGCCTTGGTAGCGGCAGTTCGACTCTCGAACCGTTATATCAGCGGCCGCAAGGCGCCTGACAAAGCCATCGACCTTATCGACGAAGCGACCTCAACCATCAAAATGCAGATGGAAAGCATGCCGACTGAGCTGGATCGACAAAACCGACAGATCACGCAACTAGAAATTGAGAAAGAGGCCTTGAAGCGTGAGAAAGACAAGCAGAGTAAGGAGCGCAAAGCTGAAATTGAAAAGAAGCTGGCCTCACTTAAGGAGTCGTATACAGCTGCTAAAAGTCTCTGGGAACAGGAACGTAAGCTGGTTCAGCAAGTACGTGACTATGCTAAAGCCATTGATGACCTGCGAATTGAGGAAGAACGAGCGGAACGTAATGGTGAACTCGACAAAGTAGCAGAAATTAAATACCAGAAAATTCCAGCTTTGGAAGAAAAGATTAAGGAAGTAAATGCCAAACTTGATGCCATTCCAGAAAGTGAACGTTTGATTCGTGAAGATGTGACCGAGGAAGACGTGGCAACAGTGGTGGCCCGCTGGACTGGTGTGCCAGTTGAGCGACTCTTAGAAACTGAAGCTGAGCGATTACTACACTTAGAAGTTGAACTTCACCAGCGTGTGATTGGTCAAGACGAAGCGGTCAATACCGTTGCCCGATCCATCCGCCGGTCACGCGCTGGTCTAAAAGCCAGCAACCGACCAATTGGCTCCTTCCTATTCCTTGGGCCGACTGGAGTCGGAAAGACGGAACTCGCCAAGACGTTAGCGCACGAAATGTTTGACGATGAGAAAGCGATGATTCGCCTTGATATGAGTGAGTATAGTGAACGGCACTCAGTGAGTCGTCTGGTTGGTGCCCCGCCAGGGTATGTTGGCTACGAAGAAGGTGGACAGCTCACCGAACCGATTCGTCGTCGGCCATATGCAGTGGTGTTGTTTGATGAAGTGGAGAAAGCCCACCCAGAATTCTTTAACATCCTCTTGCAGGTACTCGATGATGGTCGCTTAACTGATAGCCAAGGCCGGACAATTGATTTCTCTAATACCATCATCATTCTCACTTCAAACCTAGGCAGTGAGTTTATGCTCGATATTAAAGATGTAAAAGAGCGCAAGGAAAAAGTCATGGAAGTAGTGCGCACTCACTTCCGACCTGAGTTTCTCAATCGTCTTGATGACATCGTGCTCTTTGATGCCATAGATGAGGAGATGTTGAAAGAGATTATCGAAGTGCAGCTCGGGACAATGCTGGCACAAGTGCAAAGCGAGAAAAATATAACCGTGTCACTAACTAAGAAAGCCAAAGAGCAGTTGGTCACCGATGGCTTTGATCCGGCGTATGGTGTACGTCCTCTCAAGCGTGTCATGCAAACTGAAATTCTTGATCATCTAGCTGAAGCTATCATCAGTGGGGACATTACTGACGGTGACAGCGTGTCTGTTGACTATACAAAAGATGCGTACACGGTAGTAAAAACATAATAGCCTATGTTGAAGCGACCACAAAAACAGCAGAAAATCGTTGTCAGCTGTATCGTCGAACATGATGGGCAGATTTTGCTGTTGCGTGGTAGTCAGGTTAATGATCGAGCCAGCTCTCGCAGTATGGGCTATTTCAGTATTCCGCGTTTCACTGTTGCTTTTGGAAGAGAACCTGAACGTGTTCTACGGGATGCTTTTTTAGACTACTTTGATCAAACACTTGAGGAGATGTCGATGATTGGCACAGCCCAGCGATTAACTGATATGGGACAAACGCAAGAAGTGGAGATTATTTACCGAGCGAGTGTACCGAAGGTGACCGGCAGAACAGGCAAATTCCTCTTTGTTAAAAAAAGCGACGCTGACAAGTATATGTTTTCCGGTATGTATAAAAAATTTATATTAGAGTAGCACGCGAACAACTAGAAAATGGTTGACTTTTTTTTAAACTGTGCTAACATAACAAGTACACGAGTAGGGTGTCGCTTCCGTGAGAGCCAGTCCCAAAGGAGCCCTGATGCGGCGACCGAAAAAATCACGGATGTGGAAACTCCTTGATTTGGCTCGTGATGTTCAAAATACGTTCCTCGGGGTGTTGGTCCCCTTAAAATATAGACCGAATCGTTAGCGGATAAAATTCCAACTGCCGCTGACTAGAGTTGGATATATCGAGCAAGATGATCGCTGTGCTCGATGAATGATGAGCGATCTGCCGCGCGCCTATCAAGCCCTAAGCGCGTCAAGTTGAAAGGGCTTTTCGGCTTCGGCCGGCCCCACACTGTCACGGCGGTGTGGGGTTTTTACTTTGACACCTTTTTCTATGTCGTGTGTTTATTAAGTAGATGAGAGAGACAGATGGGACTCTCTTGTCAGGTAACAATCATATAAGTTCTAGTATATGTTCGTACCAATTAAATCTGTGTTACGTCGTATGCAAAAGGGACTAGATGATAGTCATCTGATGCAGCGACTCCGGCCTCGGACGAGGCATAACACACCATAAAAATTGAATAGTAGTTCTTTAGGAAAGTGAGCACTCTCACAATGTATGACACTAGAAGTAGTGTCAGGGTACGCGGGGGTTAACTGAAGGCAGTGCCTCAGTATCCTGCGCCGATACTAAAACAGTCAAAAGTAGCATTATTAGTTCTGTAATCTGATCTGAAAATGAAAATCACCAAACGAGACGAAAATAAGACCTCGCGACTGCCGGTGACGCAGTCTGATCCAGTCCACTCACTTCGTGGTATCCATGATGCGATGGATCGACTGTTCGGTGATCACTTCATGTCACCGCTGGGTCGCTTTGGTCTGGAGTTGTCCGATGGTAGTTTCGGCTTTAGTCCTCGGGTTGACGTGTCTGAGACTGACAAAGAGATTAAGGTTCGTGCAGACATTCCAGGTATCGATCCAAAAGACGTGTCAATTGAGGTAACAGAAGACACTTTGTCATTGTCTGGAACAGTTGAGAAGAATCTAGAAGAGAATCAAGAAAACTATTATCGTACTGAACGACAGTACGGTCAGTTCTCACGCGAGTTTATGTTGCCATCAAAGATTGATGCTAACTCAGTAGAGGCTGAAGCGAAAAATGGTGTGATTACCATTTCTCTCAAGAAGCAACCATCAGAACAGAAGCGAAAAGTGGAAATTAAGACGTAGTGAGTCTTATAAGCGTAACGTTGTGAAAATTAGGCTTATGTAGTTAATACAAAACCGCCCAGTCAGATTAACCCTGGGCGGTTTTGTATTTGCTGTGAATTTGCATAAAATATTTCGTATGAAAGATACTCAATTAATACATAACGTCTTTGTCTCATTCATTGTGTCCGCGGTTGTTTTTCTCGGAGGATATTATCTATTACAACATAAAAATCCGCTTCCTCTTATGCAGACTGGACAGCAGCCTGCTCTAACAGAGGATCAACTACAAACACCACCTACTAACAGCTCGGTTCCCGATATCGTGGAACAAGTCATTCCAGCGGTGGTGTCTATTTCGATTTCCGCTGATGTGCCAGTGTTCGAGCAATACTACGAAGATTTTTGGAGCCCCTTTGGTGACTTTTTTGGCAACGGCTTTGGCTTTCAGATACCACGGCAGAGGCAAATTGGTACTGAACGTCAAGAGATTGGAGGCGGGACTGGCTTCTTTGTTTCTCCCGATGGGTACCTCGTTACCAATAAACACGTAGTTGATCAAGAAGGAGTTGAGTACACAGCTGTAACACAGGATGGAGAGACATATGACGTCGAAGTGGTGGCAAAAGACCCGAGTCTTGATGTGGCGATCCTAAAAATTAATGCTGACACTGACTTTCCCTTTCTGACTTTTGCTGAGACAGAAGAAATTCGTCTGGGAGAAACGGTAGTAGCGATTGGCAACGCATTGGCAGAATTCCCCAATAGCGTCTCGGTTGGTGTCGTCTCTGGCTTATCCCGCGATATCGTCGCTGGTGATGGATTCCGATTCAGAGAGTCACTAGAGGGGCTGATTCAAACTGACGCCGCGATTAATCGTGGCAACTCTGGCGGGCCACTTCTTAATCTTAACGGTGAAGTAATTGGAGTAAACGTTGCTATGGCTGGCGGAAGTGAGAATATCGGATTTGCCTTACCAAGTGACGTGGTGCGTTCGGTGTATGAAAGTGTGGCTGAACACGGGGAGATCGTTCGCCCTTTCCTTGGGGTGCGATATCTGCAAATTACTGAGGAGATTGCCGCGCGCAACAACCTCGACATTGACTACGGGGTACTGATTGTTCGAGGAGAGACACGAGGAGATTTAGCGGTGATTCCCGGCTCTCCGGCAGATAAGGCTGGTCTCACCGAAAACGACATCATACTTGAAATTGATGGACAGAAACTTGATGGCTCGAAGAGCTTGGCGGCTCTGCTACGCACGTACGGTGTGGGTGAGAAAATTACTCTCAAAGTGCTACAAGACGGCGAAGAAAAAGAAATTGAGGTGGAGTTAGAAAAAGCTAAAAATGACTAGCCAAGTGGAAGGTACCCCAAAATTAAGACACCTTTTCTAAAGTCACTTGATAATACTAGAGTTGCACTTTGGCAGCAAACTGTCGTGGAGTAAGCTTCAGTGCTGAGTGCAACCTGTGCTGGTTGTAATAGTTAAGCGTGTGGTAGATAGCAGCGACTAGTTCACCCAGACTATCAAACCGATTAGGGTCACCTAAGTCCAGTTTGAAGCCTTTGTAGAAGGACTCTTGGTAGCCATTCTCCCAGGGACAGCCAGGAGCGCTCATCGACTGCTGGATACCAAGCGATTGTACCAAGAGACTATAGTCAGCAGAGGTGTACTCTGAGCCCTGGTCAGAATGAATAATACGTGGTGGCGGACGGTGCAGTATCGCACTAGATAACGCATTGATGACCAGCTGCGTGTTGTGTGTGGTCAGAACAGACACTGAAAGGGGTACCTTTCATACTGTAGAAGTATGGACTCAAACTCCGTTTGTTTTTCTTTGTCTAGAGATGAATATAGTTTGAGTAAATTTGTGCATTTTCACTTTTGATAAAATCTTGATCTGAGGTATCAAATAGATACTGTTTTACAGCCCCTTGAGCAGTCCAGCCACCATTTGGCACACTCTGTAGTCCGACATTGAAAGATCCCAAACCGCCTCTGATTCTACCGTTCTGGGAGTATGCAGATTTTTCACTCTGTAAGATTATGTCTATGCGTTTCTGTAGTTCCATGGTGTTTGTGATAATGACATTCTAACAGAGTAAAGAAAAAATGATTGTAGAAACGTAAGTGAGACAGTGACCGAGGTGGGTGATTTATGTCTCATTTGTCTCATTCACAAAAACAGCAGTATGACCGAAGTGTCTCTACTAAAGAGTAGAAGGGAGCAGAATATGTCCTTAGGTTGCTTGACCTCAGAGGTTCAGAACCGTAGTGGGCAGCCTGTAGAAAAAGTCNCCCTCTCTGGGGGACTTTTTCTGTACAGGCTGGCGGACAGGGCGCAGCTTTGCAGCAGCAAAGCGTCGCGCGAATCGAAAAGGTTGCCTGATATTTCGCATGAAATATNGACAACCTGTACTGAAGCTGTAAGCTTCGATCCCTGTCCGCCAGCATATTTGACATATAAACTTTATATGTTATTTTTGTTGAGCTAAAGAAACTCGTGTAGGGCTCTTAAGCAGGTGACGCTAGATCCGCTTCTTGTCTCTCCATTTACTACCTGCACCGCCCAGAGCAGCATGTTGCTGCTCCTAACTACAACATAATGCAAACTACCAGAAATCGTGGTCCACGCCTGCGTGGACGCCGTCGTTCGTATTCTTCTTCGGAGCGCCCAAGAGGAAACCGTTCTCGTGCAGGGCGGCCAACGAGGGCCCGCCGAGGGAATGCAAGGGTCATGCCAACTTTTGATCCGACACAATTCATTAACAAGAACCCGATTGAAGCTACAGAAGAGGTGTATGTTCCTAAACACACTTTTGCCGATTTTGCTATTGATGGACGCCTAAAGAAAGCTTTGGCCGGAATGGGTCTCAACACTCCGTCACCGATTCAGGATCAGGCCATCCCGCATATCCTTGAAGGTACAGACGTGGTTGGTTTGGCAGAAACTGGCACCGGCAAAACGGCTGCCTTTCTAATTCCTCTGATCGAACTGAAGAAAAGAGATGTTAAGAAAATCACGCTCATTCTGACGCCAACCCGCGAGCTGGCAATTCAGGTAGACACGGAGTTGCGTAAGCTCAGTAAAAACTTCCGCTTCTTTTCAACCGTCTGTGTCGGCGGTACCAGCATCGGTCCGCAAATTCGTCAGTTACGCCGCACCAACCATTTCATCATCGGTACGCCAGGACGCATTAAAGATCTGATGGAACGGGGGCGATTACCAGTTGAGCGTATCAACTCAGTTGTGTTGGATGAGGCCGATCGTATGCTCGACATGGGCTTTATTCACGACATGCGTACAATTTTGACTGAATTACCAGAGCCGCGACATACACTGTTCTTCTCCGCAACTATGGACAAAAAGACCGAGAACCTAATCCATGACTTTATGGTTGAACCGGTTGTTATCTCCGTGAAGAAAAAAGAGGTTGCTGACAGCATCATGCAAGATGTCGTACAACACGACAAAGATAAAAAGTACGAAACGCTGGTAGAGCTCCTGGGTCGGGACGAGCTCTCACGCGTTATCGTTTTCGGAGCAATGAAACATACTGTTGAGAAACTAGGAAAAGCCCTAAATCAAAGCGGCATTAAAGCTGAATCAATTCATGGCAACAAGAATCATAACCAGCGACAGCACTCACTCAAACGGTTCAAAAGTGGTCATGCTAAGGTGTTGGTGGCAACCGACGTTGCCGCTCGTGGCATTCATGTCGATAATGTCTCACATGTCATCAACTATGACCTACCGAACACCTTCGAGGATTACGTGCACCGCATCGGTCGCACTGGCCGTGGCAACGAGCGTGGCATGGCACTAACATTTATTCCAAATTAAATTAACCGGGATAGCAGCCCCAACCCCTCCCAAACATCAGCACAACCCCTAAAACCATGCTACTCTTAAGCTCTAAGTAATTTTCTATGAAACGAAATCTGATAATCCTGGTGTTACTGATGGCAATTATCTTAGTCATTGTCTTTGGTCGTGGTGGGGAAGTGCTACAACCAACACAGCCGGCTGGGGAGCAAACCCCACCTGCCGTCGATCCAATTGATGTAGTCCTCGACTTCTACAACCCGTGGCTCGATGCTCGTTTGAGCACCACTACCAACCCGTACGACGCTGGCTTGGCTGAAAGCTCAGTTTTGGGGACAGCTGCTCAACTATACTTGGCAGACAATCGCGAGAGCGAGGTTGAACCCGTGCTTTGTCAAACGGTGCTACCGGAACGAGTTGGTGCTAAGCCGCTCTTTCAGCAAGATTTCTCCGCCCAGGTACAGGTGCTGAGCCGCGGTTTACCTGAGAAGTCACCCAACTACGCGGTTGTTTCGCTCACCGCGGTTGATGGCGAATGGCAAATTAGCGAGATTATGTGTCAGTCGGGGGAGTCGGCACCAGAGCGTGAATTTAGTTTTGAGCAAACGGGCCAACTCCTAAAGAGCGTACCAGCCCCCTATAACTCGGAGTACTGGCATCTGGTGTTTCTCACCCCTGGCCAGCCAGCTGGCGTGGTGCCACTTTTCTTCTCTGCTGAGAGCACCTGCGTGAGTGCAGACGAAATTGAGACAACTTGCAACCCTGAGCAGTTTGCTGAGACAACCAAGGTGACGGTGCAGGGGCAGATGACCGAAGCCGGCGCTGAAGTGCGTTACGTGCGCTTCTGAGTTTCGTAGATTAGCGCTCTCGTCAACCAGCCTTGGTTGATTAGTAAAAAGTTATCACCGGCAGGCACTCGCCAAGCGGGAGGGGTCTCCCTATCATGAAGGTATGGAAACGAGCACCCTCCAAACCTCGTTACACCGATTCGACCTCGAGCGACAACGTTTTGAGAGTCGCCTCCGCTTTTTTACGCGCTGCCTCACCGACATTGCTGGAGACTTTCATAAACAATACGGGCCATTCCACAGCGACTGGGAGATGACGGAGGAGGCGTGCCAGCAGTACGTAAAAGCGACCGAAGACTACCTGCGCACGCGCGACATTGTAGCGATGGAGTTTAAGCTACTGCTCGGGGCACTCGAAGAAGCGCAAACCGAGTACGCCATTAAAAAGGCCACCAAACGCTTTGTCGAACTCATGGAAGTTTGCATTGAAAACGATCAGGTTACCCTCGTCGAGATTGATGAAGATATCTACAACATTCGTACCGTGTACCGAATGATTGCGGTAGCCGAGTGCGAGCGCGAAGAATAGCTATCGGAGGTAGCGATTAATGTTTGCTTGGTGCTCTGGGTATGTGGCAGCGCAGTAAAACGCACCACCAGGGGCGTGGATGTAAAAGAGGCAGTCGGTTTCGATGGGATTTAGAGCTGCCAAAATGGCCTCTACTGATGGATTGGCAATTGGGTGAGGTGGGAGTCCTTCGTTTTGGTACGTGTTAAATGGCGAGTCGAGCCATTTATCTTTCGAACGGGGAGTTGGCCACCACGGACCGGTTGGCTCGCTGCCCCGCACGTACTGCAGTGTAGCGTCCAACTGCAACGGCATGTCGAGGAAGAGGCGGTTCCAGATAACACCCGAAATTTCACGCATGTCGGTAAAGTCGTACGCCTCGCGTTCTAAGAGGGAAGCGATCGTGAGCGCTTCGTTGAGTGGCACCACGGCTTCGATGTTGCTCGGGTAACGCTGTTGGACCTCGCGGGCAAAGCCGTCGATGAGCATTTGTGCGACTGTGCTTGGGTCGGCATCTTTGGCGACCACGTACTTACCAGGTAAGAAGGTGCCCTCGGGTAAATCCGGTTGCGCCTCTTGCACGAGGCTAATGAACTGCGCTTTTTCTGCTGCATCCCAGTGTAAAATGCCGGCAAAATTGGCTGCCACCTCCTCGTGCCGCTCGCCCGCGTACACAACCAGTACTCGGCTGCTGCTGAGCGCCAGATTTTGTAACCACGCGGACTGCGCGAGCACACCCACTACCCGGTCAAACCAGTTGTTTTTAACTGGTTGTCGCGGACTCTGGGCAACGAACACCTCGCGGAAGGAGTCTACCTCTGGTTGCTCGATAATTGCTTCTGCAGCAGGGTCGACACCGAGTGGAAACGGAGGGCGGTCGGGCTCGGTCACCGTGTGTACGGCAAACTCAATGTTTTGCAGTAGGCTAACGACACCAACCGACGCTACGGTCATCAACAGTACGAGCACGACAAATAAACCACGTACGAAAAAACGCCATGGTCGCGATAGGTTAATGAGCGGGGTTTGCCACATGCCGTCTAGTATAGCAACCAGCGGGTGCGTAGGGCAGGTCTGTTATACTAGTAGCGTATGCAGTGGTCGCAATTCTTTGCCCTCTACGCAATTTCACTCCCGGTCTTCTTAGTGGTTGATTTGCTCTGGATTGGTGTGTTTGCCAATAGTTTTTACACGAACCAAATAGGCCACCTGCGAGGTGACATTAACTGGCCAGCTGCGTTGGCGTTTTACTTTATCTTCTTGGCTGGCTTAACGTACTTTGCCGTGTACCCAGCGGCTACGGCCAGCTCGATTGCTACTGCTGCGCTGCTCGGTGGGTTGTACGGATTTTTCATCTACGCCGCCTACGACCTAACCAACATGGCTACGCTCAAGGACTGGCCACTTCTTATGACGATAGTCGACATGGCGTGGGGCATGATCTTGGGCGCCAGCGTATCGGCGCTGAGTGTAGCCGTGTATCTCAATTTTATCTAGCGTATGGAACTATCAACATTACTGAACGAACCAGCAATTGTCGGTACGACACTCTTTTTGGTTGCCCTTTCTACAGCGTGGCATGCGCTTGGATGGACTCAACCACAACTTATCGGTAGTGATCTTTTTAGTCTTGAGACGGCACGTTTGCTTGTGCCGTACCTCGTTTTAACCACAGCAATTGGACTACTCGCGTACGTAGCGCGTACGACGACTACTTCGATGTTGCTCTTAATCGGGTTAGTGTATGCCCTTATGTCTGTGCCAACGCTCGAGCGATACGCCGCTAAGCAGGTAGCGGGCAGCGCTACCGCTCGACAGCTGCTCTGGCATGGTGTCCTCTTGCTGAGCGCCGCGCTCCTGGTGTGGTGGTGGCCGTGGTAAATCGATATGTTACGTAATTCGATCATTTCATTTGTAGTTCTGGCTGGCGTTCTGCTAGTCAGCTTGTGGTACGTGTACGCTAACTACCACCAAGAGATTTACGACTGGCTCGGGGTACGGGTGCAGTACACGATGTTTATCTCTGAGGTCTTCTTCTCGGTTACTGTCGCCGATGAGCCAGCCGAGTGGAGACGCGGTCTCTCGAATACAGCGCCGCTGGTAGACCAGACTGGTATGCTTTTTGTCTTTGACACATCTGATCGCTACGGTATGTGGATGAAGGATATGCGTTACGCACTCGATATGATATGGATCGACGAAAACTTCACCGTGGTGCATATCGAGGAGAACGTGACACCAGACACGTACCCAACCACCTTTAGCTCTCCGGTACCAGCCCGGTTTGTGCTCGAAGTACCAGCTTTTACCGTGGAATCATTCAAAATACAAGTTGGACAGCAAGCCTCGATTCCGGTGGACGTTCTGCCTGATGATTTACAACCAATATAATTGTGGTATAGTATCCAGGCATCTGATGGTCGCCGTGTCCTGGCGAATGCACTCGAGTCACGCTAGAGTGCATCCGCCAGGACACGGAGGAAAGTCCGAACACACACTGGTGCCACCGGCACCAGTAGCAAGGTAGCGGGTAACACCCGTCGCTGTCGGTTACCGGCAGAGAGGTGCGAGCAGAGACGTCCGGCGCGAAAGCAATGGAGCTCCCTCTGGGAGTAGCTCGCGTGGCAACACGCGAAGTGAAACGGCTAAATCCTTACCGGTGTGCAAGGCCGTGCCGGCACCACTTATACTTTGAAGGCTTCAAAGTATAAGTGGTGCCAGGAGAGCCGCAGGAGCTCGACAGCAATGTCGACCCCAGGTATATGATCATCCGCTTTTCACTCGTGAAAAGCGACAGAATTCGGCTTATAGGTGCCCAGAACTCCCTCTCGGGGGGAGTTTTTGGTTGTGGTATGCTAAAGCGATACAAGATAAACAGTCAGAAACGTATGGGGATGTTTACACCACAAGCGACGAGTGAACACGACGCGGTTGCTCGCATCTTAACCTGGGTTGCACGTCTGAGCTTGATTGGCGCGGTGAGCTTTGCGCCAATTATGTTTATTCCTGTTACCTCGGTCCCGCTCCTGGACGGAAAGCTCTACATTGTGGCGGTGCTTCTTTGTGTGGCGCTGGTAGTCAGTGCACTCTTGGTGTTGCGACTGGGTACCCTCGAAGTACCAACATCAGCCACGCTGGCAGCTGGCTGGCTGGTGTTTTTGGCGGCGCTTGTTACCGCCGGTCTCTCGGGTGACGTGAGCGACAGTCTTAGCTCAATACTTGGTGGTACGTACACGGCTGGAGTAATTGGCGTCGGCATATTTACGCTGACGGTGATGGCTATTACTGCTCGTCACACTGCTACCGCAGTGTGGGTAGCAACGTTACTCTTGGTTACGAGTGCAGTGCTGATGTTTTGGCATACGCTTCGTCTCCTCCTTGGTTTTGACCTGTCGTTTGGCCTGTTTCCAGCTCAGGCGTCGAGCCCGCTCGGTAGCTGGAGTGACGTTGCCATTTTGGCAGCGGGCCTCGTGTTAGCGCTCTTGCTTAGCATCACGCACGCTGGCGGCAGGCGCTGGCAGCGGTGGGCGATGCTCGTAGCGCTTGTGGCAGCGGTATTTGTCCTTCTGGTGATTAATAACACTGCGCTATGGGTACTCTTGGGTATTATCTCACTCTCGGTGGTGGTGATGGCAATTACGCGCCGACAGAGCGAGCCCACCCCGGCATTTTTAGCTGAAACAAAATTCGGTGTTAGCTGGCTTCTGGTGTTTGCCGGTGTTGTTTTCTTTGGCGCAATGGTCGTGTTTTTAGGTGGTAACACATTGCAAACCTGGCTCGCTAACGCAACTGACAGCTCGTACGTAGAGGTTCGTCCGTCAGTGCGTGCGTCGCTCGATGTGGTACGTGGTGTCTGGGGCGAGGATGCGTTAACTGGCGTTGGTCCGGGGCGCTACGCTGATGCCTGGCGTGTCCACAAATCGGACACTATCAACCAGACCATCTTCTGGGACACCAACTTCAGTAGTGGGCACAGTTTTACGCTGACCCAAGCCGCCGAGAACGGCATCTTGGGTGTGGCCGCGTGGTTGCTCTTTATGGCACTGTTGGTCATTTCGGGAGTGCGCACGTTCCTACTCACCGAAACCGTCCACAAAGATGTCCGCTACCGCTTAGCCCAAACGAGCTACGTACTCGCGATGTTCATGTGGGTGAGCACGTTCTTTGCAAACCCAAGTGTCACCATATTTGTGCTCGGCTGTGCGCTCACTGGCCTCTACATTGGGCTCAGCTTCTCGATCCGACCACGCCAGCTCTTTTCACTCTCACTCATTAACAATCAACGCCTCAGCTTTGTGGTGGTTGCGAGCTTGGTGCTTATTATGATCGCTGTAATCTGGGTGCTACAGCAGATGACTGAGCAGCTGATGGCGATAGCTAAGCAGAACCAGGCGCTAACAGCTGGCGGTACTGTTGAAGAAATCAGTCAGCAACTTGCTGAAGCGTTTGCACTCTACCAAGACGACGCTACCGCTCGTACCGATGCGCTTTTGCATACTGCCCGGGTGCGACAGCTCCTTGGTGTAACCGAACCAACCGCTGAGCAGCAGCAAGCCTTCCAACGCTCTGCTGTGGCTGCAGTACGTTCGAGTGACACCGCAACTCAGCTCGATCCCACTGAGCCAGCTAACTGGTACACTCGCGTGCAGGCGTACTCACTGCTCGCACAGGCAGAGGTCGAGGGGGCGCTAGAGCTCGCGCAAGCAGCGGCTGAGGAGGTGCGCTCGCGCGACCCAAAGAGCCCGCAGCCAGACTACATCCAGGCAGAGCTGGCGCTTATTGCGGGTGACGCGGCAACAGCTCGTGAGGCAGCTAGTGCAGCGATTCAGAAAAAGCGTGACTACACGCCAGCTCTCTTGCTGCTCGCCCAGATTGAAATCAACGACGGTAACGTCACCGACGCTATCACCGTCACTGAGTCGGTGCTCTCGTTTGAGCCGAGTAACCCAGCTCGCTGGTACCAGCTCGGTGTGCTCTACCAAGCCAACAATGATCTTGAGCGAGCTGTCGCTGCCCTTAGCGAAGCGGTGCGACTTGACCCAGATTACGCTAACGCCCGCTACGTACGTGGTTTAGCGCTAGCTGCCCTTGGTGAGCTCGATGCTGCCCGGGCTGACCTCATGCGCGTCCAAGAGCTTAATCCAGGTAACGAAGTGGTGACGGCGCAGCTAAGCCAGCTCGACGTTGCTGCAGCGGCAACCTCTACTCCTGATGCGCTGGAACCGTTCGATGAGGCAGAGCTCGACCGAACACCCGAGAGCGTCTCTGAGGCGGCTGCCGAGACCGACTTGGTAACCACCACTACCAACACCCCCGAGGCCGTAACAACTGAAGAGTAAGCTATGGTACGACGCGTACTGGGCTTGGTGTATAAGGAAGTTGCAGGGTTGCACCAAGCGGCGTACGTGCTGGCTATATTTGCCGTTGGTTCGCAGCTCCTGGCACTCATTCGCGACCGTATCTTGGCGAGTGAGTTTGGGGCGGGTGCCACGCTCGACATCTACTACGCAGCGTTTCGTGTGCCCGACCTTCTCTTTGTCCTCTTTGCATCCTCACTCTCGGTGTACGTTCTCCTACCGTTTGTAACGCGCCACCAAGCAACCGCCGACGCAAACCGCGCTCGAGCACTCTTAGGGCAAATTATGACCCTTTTTCTGGCGTCGTACACTGTCCTTGCTGCCGTCGTGGCGCTCGCCGCGCCGTGGCTCATGCAGATGCTCTTTCCGCACATTGTTGACCAATCGCTTCTCGTCACCGTGATGCGCATCTTGCTGCTGCAGCCTGTATTTCTCGGTCTCTCAAGCCTCTGCGGTGTTGTTACCCAGTACCACAACCGGTTTGTGCTCCACGCAATTAGCCCGCTGGTCTATAACATCGGTATCATTTTTGGCATTGTGGCACTGTACCCGCTTTTGGGCTTGTCGGGAGTTGCGTTTGGTGTTGTGCTCGGTGCGCTTGGGCACGTTGCGGTGCAGTGGCCGCTCATTCGGGGGAGCACGCTCTCGTTTCGCCCACAGCGGTACTTTAACTGGTCGGAGCTCTACGACGTGCTCACCACCTCGGTACCGCGTGCGATTACACTTTCGCTTAATCAGGTGACGCTGTTGGTGCTGGTTAGTCTCGCCAGTGCTATGGCAGTAGGCTCAGTAGCCGTCTTTCAATTTGCTTTTAACCTGCAGTCGGTACCGTTGGCGATCATTGGTGTGAGCTACTCGGTTGCGGCGTTTCCGACGCTAGCCAAACTATACGCCGGCAATGAGCTCGAGCAGTTTCAGCAGCACATTGTGACTGCGTTGCGGCACATAATTTTCTGGTTGGTGCCGATTATTGCGTTGTGTATTGTACTTCGTGCTCAGCTGGTTCGGGTTATTTTGGGTGCTGGCGCCTTTAACTGGGAGGACACGCGGCTCACCGCCGCCGTATTCGCGCTCCTCATTATCTCGCTCGTCGCTCACGGCATAAACTTACTCCTCTTGCGAGCTCTCTACGCTGGCGGGGACACAAAGACGCCGTTTTTGGTGAGTTTGGGCACCACCCTGGCTACGGTAGCCTTGGCACTGTGGATTCACTCGGTATACCTTGCGCACAGCGCCTTTCAGACGTTGGTGGCCGACGCGCTGCGGGTAAGCGACGTGGCAGGCACCGAAGTAGTTGTCTTGGCAGTTGCGTACACTGCTGGCATTTGGCTGCAGCTGGCTTGTTTTGCGCTCGTCGCACACTACCGCTACGCTATTGCGTGGCGTGAGCCACTGCGGGTAACCGCCCACGCACTTTTGGCTGGCTTTGTGGGCGCGCTCGTGGCGTACCTCGCACTTAACTTTTTTGTTGCTGGGCTCAACGTCGATACTTTCCTCGGCATCTTCCTGCAAGGGCTTCTGGCGGGCTTGTTAGGCTGTGCTGGTGTGGTTGGTACCTACGCGCTGCTTGGTTCGGCTGAGCTTAGCGAGACGACTGCGTCACTCTCGCGACGTATTTTCAAGACAGACATTGTGGCGACACAAAAACATGTACTTTAACGAGACGATGGGGTAGAGTACTCGCTATCGTATGCAAATTCGCAACTTCAGTATCATTGCGCACATTGATCACGGTAAGTCGACCTTGGCCGACCGCATGCTTGAGCTGACCCAGACGGTGGAGGCTCGTCTGATGAAAGAGCAGGTGCTCGACTCGATGGAGCTCGAGCGCGAACGGGGCATTACCATCAAGATGCAGCCCGCACGAATGTCATACACCCACAACGGTACACCGTACATTTTAAACCTCATCGACACTCCCGGTCACATCGACTTTTCGTACGAAGTGTCCCGCGCGCTCAATGCTGTGGAGGGTGTGCTACTTTTGGTCGACAGTACCCAGGGAGTGCAAGCGCAAACGCTCACAACGCTCCAGATGGCCAAAGACCAGGGGCTGACTATTATCCCTGTCTTAACAAAAATCGATGTGCCACACGCTCGATTGGACGAAGTTGCAGAAGAGATTATGGCGCTCATTGACTGCGCTCGAGAAGACATTTTAGCAGCCTCGGGTAAAACCGGAGAGGGCGTAGCGGAGCTGCTCGACGCCATCTGCACCCGCATCCCTGCGCCGCAGGTAGCCGCTAACGATACCTACCGTGGCCTCATTTTCGACTTTGAGTACAGCAACCACCGCGGCATTATCGTCTACCAGCGGGTATTTGATGGCAGCGTTAAGAAAGGCGATGCGTTACGCTTCGCTAATAGTGGCAAGCAGTTTGTGGCGCTCGAGGTTGGCATCTTAACTCCCCAAGAGCAGCCAGCCGATGGCTTGAGCGCAGGTGAGATCGGCTACATCGTGACGGGCATTAAAGAGCCGGGTGTTGCTAACGTCGGTGACACGCTCATGCCCGAGAAAGCAACCGCTGATCCGCTGCCTGGCTACCAAGAAGCACCCCCAGTGGTGTGGGCCAGTGTGTTTCCTGAGAGCCAAGACGACTTCACGCTACTGCGCCAAGCGCTTGATCGGCTACGCCTCTCCGACTCGTCGCTCTCCTACGAAGAAGAGTCTTCTGGTGTGCTCGGCCGTGGCTTTCGCTGTGGTTTTTTGGGTATGCTGCACATGGAGATTGTGACTGAGCGATTGCGCCGTGAGTTTAATCTTGAAATTATCATCACCAGCCCCTCGATTTCCTACGAGGTGACCTGGCCTGATGGGAAAGTCGAGCACATCTACGCAGCCTCGCGATTTCCCGATCATGGCGAGCGGGTAACCATTCGCGAACCGTGGATTCTGGGTCAGATCATTATGCCCGGCGAGTACATGGGCAATATTATGACGCTCCTTTATGAGCACGAGGGTAACGTCATCGACACTGAGGTGTTTGGCGACGGTCGCACCCTGTTGGCAATTGAGATGCCGCTGCGCGAGCTGATGCGCGGGTTCTTCGATAAACTCAAAAACGCGAGTAGTGGCTACGCGAGTTTATCCTACGAGATTGCCGAGCTGCGACCAGCCTCCGTCACACGGCTCGATATCTTGGTTGCCGAAGAGCTGGTGCCAGCGTTTTCACGTGTGGTAGGTATTGCCCGGGCAGAAACCGACGCCAAAGCTATTACCGAGAAGCTCTACAACACGCTGCCGCGCCAGCAATTTGCAACAAAGATCCAAGCTCGACTAATGGGCAAAATGACAGCGACCAAAAGGCTTTCGGCCATGCGCAAAGATGTGACGGCCAAACTCTATGGTGGCGACATTACCCGCAAACGGAAGCTCTTAGAAAACCAAAAGAAAGGGAAGCAGAAGATGTTGGCGCGCGGTACGGGCAATGTGCATATACCACCCGATGTCTTTATGAAAATGATAAAAGACGACTAAAATAACGTCATCTACTTTGTCAAAACAGCGGTTTACTCAGTCAGTGTGTAACAAAGCACACCTCCACTCGTAAACCCCGTTTTTCCTCGTATCTGCCGCAATTTTAGTCGTCTTGAGTACTACTTTAGTACCCAATTCCACCAGAGAAGGCGAAGATCATCGAGAGGGCAATCAAAATTGCAATTACCGCCCACACCCATTTAATCGCTTTTTTGGTTCGTTTATCGTAGAGAAATGACATACCTTTTAAAGTGTTACAATTGGTTTCAAACAAAGTAGATGGAGCTGTGCTCGTAGTAGTAGTTTTGCCGACAGAAACGTATGTTGTATACAGTGACTGAGGCAAAGATACGAAGCGAGTGCAGATACGCTACTTTTGACAGAAACACATCATAGCATATGGCCTTAGGTTACAGACAGTATCAAATAAAACTCTGGAAAAACCGCGCTCTACTGTTATTGATTGTGGCGCTTTGTGTACTGGTTGGGTGGAGCGTAGTTGTGCGCTGGCAGGTTGAGCGTGAGATGGCATCCCGGCGAGCCGCGGTCGAAGCCGAGTATCAAGCGCTACTTGAGCGATATCACGCACTCAAAGAAGACGTCGAGTACCTCAAAGACGAGCGTAGCCTCGAGGCCGAAATTCGTAAACATTTCGACGTTGCTCGCGAGGGGGAGTCGGTTGTCATTATTACTGAAGATGAGCGACCTATCCCAGCTAATAACGTCGCTACTACAAGCCCGGCCCGTGCACCATGGTGGCAGTTTTGGCGCTAAGGTGAAAGCTTACACTCGTCGGTACGTATGATAGTATGTGCTTATAACGTATAGATATTTGTATGGATAAAACCGTAACGATTTACAGTACGCCAGCGTGCCACTTCTGCCACGCTGCCAAAGACTTCTTTACCGAGAATAACGTGGCTTTTACCGACATTGACGTTGCAACCGACGCCGAGAAGCGCCAAGAGATGATCGAGATGACCGGCCAAATGGGTGTGCCCGTCATTCGTATTGGTGACGATGTGGTGGTTGGCTACGACGAAGCGAAAGTGAAGGAGTTGTTGGGCATGTAAGGCTCTTCAACCAAAAACAAAAAACCGCCGACCGGCGGTTTTTTGTGTCTTTATACAACGCATCTCGAAATAGGTTCGAGCAAAGGTCAGTATTTCTGCACCAAGATTGTAGATTTTTTAGTCTGACCAACAGACGCATGGGCGGCGCGTAGCGCCGCCCATAACAAAGTTGGTTTAGAACCCGAAAGTTCTATTCTGGTGCCCCCACCAGGAGTCGAACCTAGATCGGCGCGTTAGGAGTGCGCTGTTCTATCCATTGAACTACAGGGGCAACGTTGGGCAATACTAGCATATTTGGTTATTTTGGGTGCTACACTTACCGTATGCCACCAAGTTACGAGCATTCCCAGATTAAAGAGCTGATGGAGGAGAATCGCAAACTTCTCGAAGAAAATAATGGCCTGCTACGAAAAATACACCGCAATGCGTTGTTTGGCTTTTGGTTGCGCTTGTTCTGGTACATCTTCTTAATCGGGTTGCCATTTGCGCTTTACTTTTACTTCCTCGAGCCATACTTTGCGGCGCTTGGTTCCTCGTACGAAGTTTTCAGCACCGGTATCCAGGAAATTCCCGGCTGGAAACAATTTAACGCCGCTATCGACAACTTTAAGGCCCACACCGGGGAGTAGAGGTACAACATAAAACGCCCCAAACGGGGCGTTTTATGTTGTGCTCAGGGGCAGATTCGAACTGCCGACACCTGGTTCTTCAGACCAGTGCTCTAACCAACTGAGCTACCTGAGCAGGTGAACATCGCTCCGACAAACTTTTCTTACCTGAGCGAGTGACCGACATCATAGCATATTCACGGTAAATATTAAGTGTTGATTAGACATGTTTTTATACAGCAGCTGTGCTACATTAAAAGTATGAAACACACGCGAACCATCGCTACCTGGAGCATGTTCTGCTCCGCAACCACGAGTCCGCACTAGAAGGTGGTTGTTTTGTGTACTCCTAAGACGTCCGCCTTCTGAGGCGGACGTTTTGTTTGTCTCAGAAAGATTGTTCTTTGATGGAGTGCCACAAATGTTTGATGCACAAACCCCGTGCCCACACGAGATCATTCGCCAGCTCTTCGGAGCAGGTAAGACGGTTGATGAAATTGCTGAGTACTTCACCAGCGGTACCGTAGTCGACAGCTTAGTCTTTGTGGGACAAAAGGCTATTCGTATCGGTCTGACCGTATACGAATTACCAGCCTAATCAACACAAATACCCCGCACCTCTTCGAACACGGGAAGAGGTGCGGGGTATAATTTTTATATGCGAAAGAAAACGCGAGTCGCGCGGGCTTTAAGTGCTGTACTTACTCCCGAGCAGTATGCGCGAACTCGACACGATACTCCATATCTCTACACGCTCGGTAGCGGTGAAGACGCTCTGACGTTTGTAGGTGCTCGGCACAGTAATGATCCTTACGACAAGCTGTTTTCAATTATTCCCGAACACTTTGATAGCTTTAAGCCAGACGTTGTGGCGGTAGAGGGTGTGCAGAGCATGAGTGGTGCTGCTGGCACCGAGCGCTTTATTGCAGGACTCACCCGCCAAGAGGCCATTACTCGGGGAGGTGAATCGATTTTTACCATTAAGCATGCGCTTGAGCAGGGTGTGCCGTGGTTTTGCCCTGAGCCGAGCGACGCAGCGTTGATGCGTCACCTGGTGCTCCATTTCTACGACCGGGAGACCCTCGTCGCGTGGTATGTCTTGCGCCTCCTGGGGCAGTATCATCGCCGAGCAGAGAACATGCCGTTTGTGGCGTACGTAGCGCCGTTTCTCTCATACCTCGAGCAGGCGACCAGTTGGAGTGACGTGTCCTTTACCTACAACCAAGCACTCGAGACCGCCGCCGCGGTGTTGAGTCAAGAGCCAAATCTATATAACGCTGATCGCGCAATTGAGTACACCGACCCAATTCCGTGGTCAAACCGATGGGAGCAGCAAACCGTGTTTAACGAAATTACCCGCACAGCTTTAGCGTTTCGTGATCGACACATCATCAAGCGAATTTCTGACGAGTTGCTCAGGGGTCAGCGAGTTCTTGTGGTGTACGGTGCAGGCCACGCCGTTATGCAGGAGCCGGCGTACAGACTGTTACTTAATGCCTCCTAGAAAGCAGTATCACTTTTTATTTGTGGGCGTGGCTTTTCACCGCCAGTTTAGTACTGCGGTTCTTGTCGACTTTCGGTAAGCGGATTTCGAGCAGGCCGTGTTTTTCTTGCGCTTCAGCTTCGTCAATCAGCACTTCTTCGGGCAGCAGCAGCGTGCGGGCGAACGATCCCCAGAAAAGCTCCCGGTGGTAGTAATCGTTGTCGGCTGCTTCTTGCATTTCTTCCCGTGCGCCTTTAATGGTTACCATGTCGCGGGTAATTGAAATATCCAAATCTTCAGGAGACACACCGGCGATAAGGGCACGAATGACAACATCGTCACCTGTTTGGTACATATCGACCGGCAGCTCACCCTCTTGAGGGTCTCCGTCGTCTGGCCCTTGGTTGCCGTGCCATTCGGAATCTTCGGCAAAGTCCTCAGTGCTCTCTTCATGCGGCGTCTCCTCGTGGTACTCGTCGCTATCGAGCACCTCGTCGTAGGCGTCAACGTTAACCGAACCAGTTAAACGCTCTAAAAACGTCGGTTTTTTCATACTTGCAGTATACCACTTGTGGCCAATCAGCTGACCATTTTATGCGAATAACTATGAGTAGTTAGTACCGGTGTGGAGGAGCGGCGTAGTGCCGTGCTTCTAAGATTTTGATGCGCTCAAACAACAAAAAGAGGACGATTATACCAAACCAAACGAACAAGAATACTGCCAAGATGCTCTCGCCATTGGCGTCCATGACAAAAAAATTAAAGAGCGCGTGTAACACAATCGCGATGCCCGTACCCATGGTACCAGCTACCAGCTTGATGATATTTGATCGGTAGTATACTAAAGCTAAACACACACCAATGCTCGCTGACGCCAAGACGTGGAGCAGAGTTGCACCTAAGAAGCGAAACTTGCTGGTTAAGAGCATTTCTTGTATCTCCCCAGCCATGAGCGGATTAAAGATGAAGAGCGCGTTCTCAAGCGCAGAGAAGCCAAGGGCAATGACAATCAGGTAAATAATGAGATCAATTGGCTCATTAACTGCCTTATGCCAAAAAATAACCGCTAAAGCTGCGACGTATTTAAGAACCTCTTCAATGACCACCCATGCCAACACCAGGTTGTTGCCGCTGTAGAGGTCGAGTGCGACACGCTGCAGCGGTAGCGCAATCGGTACCACCGCCATACCAGCTAAGAATGCCAGGATGATCAGCCCCCACGGCTCGGGACGCTCACGATCTTCACGCAACCAAAACCAGAGCCAGAACAACGTCGGCACCAGTCCAGCCACAAAAGCAATGGCAAAGTTCGTCGATTCCATCCCGACCCTTACTTTGTCGCTGCCAGCAAAGCTGACGCGCGCGCCGTTACGCCAGTATTGGTAATTTGTTTCGACCAGATGCTACGTTTCATATGTGCTATGGTGCCCACTGCAACAAAGTAGTGGTGGGATCCATTTACGTTTTATTTTACCAGGCCCGGAGACGGCCGTTGGCTGCCTCCGGGCAAAAGAAAAAGGCGCGCTACTGAGCGCCCAAATTCGGTTGATGTGTGACGTGCCCTCGACCCTTTTGACAAACTGGTTCATGCAGGACTAGGTTTGGCGACTCTTTTCCCAGGTCAATTACCAGAATATAACCGTCTGGTGCTGGTTGACGCTTTCGGAGAGTTCCTTCGAGCGTCTTAGTACCTACAACACATCTTACAGCCAGAGTTGTGGGGCAAACGTTGAATTGTTTAATTTCCATCAGTCTTACCTTGATGTTTCTCGCCTAACCCCAACTTACCAAACTACTCAGCTTTCGCAACTGGCCACGGTGCAACCATCAGCTGTTCAGCGTCACGCATTTCCTCAGGCAGTTCTTGCCAAACGGCTTCGGTAATGAAAGGCATAAACGGGTGGAGCAGCTTGAGTGAGTCGATGAGACAACGAGTGAGTACGTATTGTCGCGCCGCTTTGGCTGCTGCGTCGTCACCGTTAATAATATCTTTCGATTCTTCGAGAATTACATCAGCCAGCTCGTGCCAGACATAGTGGTAGGACTTCTCTGCGGCGATGTAGAGGTTAAACCTATCAATCTCAGCACTTACTTCAGTCACAGTGCGAGCCAGTCCGGCCAAGATTTCCTGATCGCGCTCACTCAGGACTGGTGTGGCGCTTTGCTCGGCGTCAGCGACGCTGGTCAAGATAAAACGGCTGATGTTCCAAATTTTGTTAGCAAACTTTTTGTACGCCCGCACCTTGTCTTCGCCGAGCGGCATATCGTTGCCGGGTGCCGCACCAACAATCAGCGAGAGGCGGGTAGCATCGGCACCGAACTGTTCAATCATGTCGAGCGGGTTAATAACGTTGCCGAGGCTCTTGCTCATCTTTTTGCCGCTTTTGTCTCGAACGAGGCCGTGGAGGTAGACGTTTTTAAAAGGTACCTGGCCGGTTAAGTAGGTGGTCATGAGAATCATGCGCGCCACCCAAAAGAAGATAATGTCGTAACCAGTCTCGAGGACTGTCGTTGGGTGGTAGGTGGCAAAATCGTCGGTTGCCGCTGGCCAGCCGAGAGTCGACATCGTCCATAACCCACTCGAGAACCAGGTGTCGAGTGTGTCTGGGTCTTGCTCCCAGCCAGCGCCAGGGCTCTCTACCTGCACTTTCACTTCGCTGTTTTTAAACCAAGCTGGAATGCGGTGCCCGTACCAAATCTGCCTCGAGATACACCAATCGTGCAGGTTATTAATCCAGTTGTAGTACACCCGTTTGAAGCGCTCAGGGAAGATCTCGGTACCGCCAGATTCGACGGTTTTAATCATGAGTTCTTTTAAGGTTACCGTGTCACCTTCAGCCACGCCCGGAACCTCTGAGTGCCCCATGGCAAACTCTTTATTGACCGCAATAAACCATTGCTCTTTAATTTGCGGCTCGATCATGCCACCGCCGCGTTCGTTGGTGGCGACGTTGTGTGTGTAGCTCTCATCAACTTTCTCGATGAGTCCCTTGGCTTGCATTTTCTCAATAATGGCCGGCCGGGCTTTTTTGATGTGCATGCCGGCAAACTCACCAGCAATTTCCATCAGGCACCCCCGCTCATCAATAACTTGCTCTATATCGAGGTTGTGCCGCTGCGCGATCTCGAAGTCGACAGCACTGTGCCACGGGGTGATAGTCATGACGCCCGAGCCCATCTCCGGGTCGGCTGCTTCGTCTTTAATAATGGTGGCGGTAATCGGACCGTTGATCCACTCAACATCAATTTGCTGGCCATGTTCGTACTCGGCGTAGCGCTTGTCGTCGGGGTGCATCACCACGTACTTGTCGCCAAACTTAGTCTCCGGGCGCACCGTGCCAATCGTGAACGGGCCGTACTTAAAATAGTAGAAGGGACTGTTCTTTTCTTCGTAGACGACCTCGTCGTCAGACACCGTTGTCTGCATGGCTGGGTCCCAGTTCACGCTGCGGGCACCGCGGTAAATAAGTCCGTCATTGTACATACGAACAAAGGCCTCCATGACCGCGTTGTAGCGGGTTTCATCAAGCGTAAAGGCATAGCGGCTCCAATCGAGACTCGAGCCCATTTTCTTGGTCTGGCCAATGATGGTGTCTTTGCTCTCTTCAGCAAAAGCATTAATACGTTTTAAAAGTTCCTCACGACCAATCTCGTCGCGACGCTTCTTCTCTTCTTTGTAGATGAGACCTTCAACCTTACTCTGCGTAGCCATGGCGGCAGAGTCGGTCCCGGGGATCCACAGCGTGCGCTTCCCGAGCATACGGTTGTACCGGGTAAGGATGTCTTCTACAGCCAGCATTGCGGCATGACCCATGTGGAGCGTGCCGGTTACGTTTGGGGGCGGGAGCACCATCGAAAACGGCTCCGCGTCGGGTGCAGTGACACCTTTTTCGATACACACGTCGGGGTTAAAATAGCCACTCTCTTCCCACATGTGGTAGAGCGCATCTTCGTGTTCTTTGGGGTTGTACGGACTCAGAAAAACTTCAGGAATATCCTGTTTTTCTGGTTGTTTTTGCTCCTCGCTCATAGAGTGCCATCGTAGCACGACTGCGTAGCCATTTAAAGGTTTGCTGCGTTCTTCGCGAGGCAATTACTACTAGCGGATTGAAAGGCTGTCGCGCACTCGCTTGGCCAGTGATTCCACCCGGTTTTGCCAAACGCCAAGGAGGCTGCTGCTTGGCAGTGCTAGCGGCCACTGGGTTTGGTTTTCGTCGCGTACGTTAGTTTGTGCTACTGACGCTTCGGGTGTTGGGTTGCCGCCAGTGTTGCTCGCGATAGTTGGGCGCTGGTTGCGGTACCAGGCAATTTCTTGTAGCTGCACACTGCTGAGCGGGAAAGCGACCGTACCCTCACACATAATCTCGTTGATTCGCTTTTGCGTGGTGTAGTAGACGTAGCCAGTTGGCCCGGCAATTCCCCACGGAGCCAGCACCTCCGCAGCCTGCTCGGCTTGGAATTGGCGCACAGCTCGTTCGGTTGCAGCCGTAAATTGATCAGTAACTTCAAGCTGCTCGTCGGTATACACTTGTAAGAAGGCGTTAAGTCGCTCAGTGTCAGTAGCGTCGTTGGCGGCACCATAGCGCAGGTAGGTGGTGAGGTACGGCGTGCAGGTGGTACTAGCGCCAAGCACGCGGGCCTCCGGTTCACCCACAGTAAGGGTGTGTGACGCAATTTCAGATTCGTACGCGACCTGGTACTTGCGCACTGTGCTGCCATGAAAGCCGACCACCTGTGCCTCGTTTGTGAGTTCAGTGTTGTTGGTAGTACCGTCAAGAACAATGCTGTACTCCACGGTAATGGTGTCGTCGTTGCGGATAGTGTCCAGTGGCCATACCTGCTCGTTGAGAATGGTACCAGCACTATCGCGGAGCGTATCAACTAAGAGCGCCTCAAAGAGTTGGCCGCCGCGGTTATGGATGGTGATGGTGTAGTCGATTGTGTCGCCGATCTGCGCAGTAGCTGCTGTGGCTGTTTTCGTCACTGTGAGCTTAGCAGGGAAGCGCGGGCTATAGTTGGCGTCATTGCTGCGCGTTTCTCCAACGTAGACGATAATATCGTCGCTATTGTTGCCTGGGTCGGCATCGACACCGCTTGAGTAGACGTGGGCGTAGAGTGGTACCGCTGACTGCACGTCACTTGGCAGTCCGGCGTGAATGCTTGCTGGCGCGGTAAACTCGTACGTTTCGCCAGGAGCTAAGTCAGGCACGTTCCACTGGCGGGTGTACGTACTGGTTGCCCCGGTTAGTGCAGTGCCAGAGGTGAACTGCAAGCTGTCGAGCTCGGTTTGGATGTTGAGCATTACGTCGCGGGCAGTCACATCACCCATGTTGAAGACGGTGTAGGTGTAGCGCACCTCATCACCCGGCATGAGTGGCGTTCGCGCAGACTCGGCTTGTACACCGAGCCACAAGTCGGTAGCACCAAAGCTTAGATTGCCATTCCAATCTCCGTAGATAGAGAAGATAAGATTTGACCAGTTGCTACTTACCACATTGGTGTTAGCGATATTGATGATGTTGGCATCGGCCACCGCGTCACCGGTCGTAATGCTCCCGTTGTTGCCGGCGCGGTTGTCGCCGGTGAGTGCGTACACCTCAACGTCGTTGCTAATGGTTGCTTGGTTGGTGTAGCTGTGTGAACCACCACCACTACCACTTCCACCACTAGTGCTGTAGACGCGGACACCGTCGCTCGTTTGCTCCCAGCTCATACCTTCGGGGAGGCCGTAAATGTCGCCGCTCCACTCGCCGTGGACCCGGATGAGCATTGAGAATGAGCTGGTGTTAACAAGGTTAGTATTGAGCTGGTTGAGTACGTTTGCGGTAGCGATACTACTGCCGGTCACCACGGTGCCACTCTCAGTACTGTTGTCGCCGGTATGCGCACCAACCGCTACGTCGTTAGTGACCGTTGCGTCGTTGCTAGTGGTTACAGCTTGAGTGCCACCGTGTGGGCCAGCAAATATATCAGCAAAGAAGGAGCTGCTCGGCAGCACAATATCGCCTGAGAGATCATTAAAGTTATTAAACACCAAGAGCAGGTAGTTAGAATCGGTGATGTTAGTGTTGGCAACGTTAATGATGTTCGCGCTCGCGTACGCGTCACCAGTGGTGATGCTGCCGTCTGCACCCACCTGGTTACCGCCACTATTGGCGGTGACTACAATGTCGTTGGTGATGACCGCGGTGTTTGTGGCGTGCACTGCGGTGTCGCCACACACAGTCACGCCGCACGGAGAAGTACTCTCAGCCGTGTTGGTGTCAACGAATGTACTGACGAAGTCGTTTCGCAGGTCAATGTTTTGGTGTCCCAGGGTGTTATGGATAAAGTCCATCAGCCCGGTGGAGTCGGTGATGTTGGTGTTTACCACATTCACAACATCTACGTAGGCGACTGCGTCACCGGTGGTGATGCTGCCGTCTGCACCCACCGCCGTGTTGCCGCCACTGTTAGCGGTTGTTGTGGCGTTGGTGGTAGAGGTGGCCGCGTTTTCAATTGCGATTGTGGTTGTGCCGTGGGCAGGGGTAGTAGACGCCGTACTTGAACCATTCTCTGTGGCGATAGTTTCTGTTGTGGAAGCAGACGGTTCGGTGGTTTCGACAGACGCATCTTCTACTTCGGCATCGCTCGATCCCCCCGCGCTGCTGGTTGCTGTTTCGGTCTCGGTGTAGTTGAGGTTTGATTCGAGTGTTGTCTCACTGACTGCGTCGCCGGTTTCAATGTCTCCACCGCCACCAGTCTCTGTTTTCGACGGCTCAGCGGTTTCAGTCTCAAGAATCTCCGCCACCACCGGTTCAGGTTCTTCAATCGGTGGCTCGTTGGCGGCCACTACACCTGGTGTGAGCCACGCTGCGTACACAAAGATCATCAGCGCCGCAAGTACGCGAAAGGCAGTATTGTGCTTATTGAAAACGTAAAACATACGCAAGAAGTAGAGCTCGTAATTGTTGCATGAGGGCCGCCCGATCGTGAGTTACTGTATTCGTTTCGATAGTCGTTACTGACTGGTTGGAGGTGGCGGTGACGGTGTGTTGGTACTCGATTGGTTCGCCGTCGGTCGTGGTCTTTTCAAACGACTCGACCACGTCGCCATTGATGATTGTGGTCACGCTCGCCGAAGACTCGCCGCCGCTGGCGGAAACCGACACCGAGTTACTAACCGACGTATACGCAAGTGTGAGCAATGGTGCCGTGAGCACGCAGACGCCCATCACTCCAACGAATGTTTTTAAAAGCTTTTTCATACCTACCCTCACTAAGACTTCGTTTACACCAAAGCCTTATGAGAGGGTGGGACCGAAGTCCCAAACCTCTCGGTGTGTGTTAGGACGTGACTAGATGTTCATTGGAACTCCATTGTCATCATCGTCACCACCTTCAACGCGTACAACGTTTCGGTTGACGGTGTTTACAACGAGGCCGTCAGCACCAGCTGCGCCAGTGCGGATGGTTCCGCCAGTACCAGCGCCTCCGCTGGTGCCACCGTTACCACCTTCGCCTCCGTTATTCCACCACCACCACCAACGCTGCCATGAGCGAGCGGCGTCACCGCCTTCACCACCGCTGCCGGTAGAGCCACCGTTGGCTACGTTGCCGCCGGTGTTGGCACGTACTGCTAGGTCGTTCATTACGCTGGCCCGGTTACGTACAGTAACCGTAGTGTCATCATCGCTTCCACGGAAGAAACGAGGGAACGGGAAGAAGTCATCATCGTCACCACCTTCAACGCGAAGGTTGTTATGGTTGACGTCGTTACGGATTGTTCCAACTGCAATGGCTTCGCCAGTGTTGATAGAACCACCGTTACCTCCGCGACCAGAGTTACCTCCGTCGCCGCCAGCACCGCGATGACCACGGGCGTCACCGCCAGCGCCACCTGCGCCACTGCGACCGCCAGTAGCGTCGTTGCCGCCAGTGTTAGCGCGGACGCGTACGTCGTTGTCGACTTGGGCGCCGTTAGATACGTGAACCCGAGTGTCGTCGCCACCACCACGGTGATGAGCTTCGGCTGGTGTCGCGTACAGTGCGAGTGCTGCGATAACGGCGATTGCCGCCACTACTGTAGTACCCACACGAGCATATGTTCGTGACATAAGTTGTAGAGCTTAACGTAGTAAAGGTAACGTTTTGTTCGAGTTCCCACCTCTACGAACACAACGTTAGTGTGGACGGATGTGCATCACGTCCACGTACGAGTGGGGAAGTCGGGCGGTTTTGCGGTCAGTGCAACCAGGTAGGATTTCTCAGCTCATACGTGAACACCATGTGTTGGTGACACTAGTTGCTCGAGGGAAATAAAAAACCTGTACCGAGGTACAGCGCAAGACAAAAATTAGTATGAAAAGTGGTAGGGTATGCAATTTTTCTAGGGAACCAAAACATACACACGCCCGATTACCCAGCTTCCCCATCCAAGTAATTGTATACCCATGGTATTCCTCCTATAAAAATTGTCAAGAAAAAGTCAATATTTTGAGCTGTTACACAAGGGGACAAGCTTTTTGTCAATACGTGTATAATACTGGGCGAACAGCGAAACACACCATTCGACCACATTTACTGCCGATAGACCAGCGTACTAGGGAAAGAGCCTCGTATGAGACTGTAGTACGCTGGTCTATAGGCGGTAAGACATAACAAAAAGGCCCGAAGAAGGCCCTTTCCCTGACGCCTTTATATCGCTTTCAAACCTAAAAAGCAAGTTTTTTACGACAACGACTTATTTCCGTCGGCTTTAAGGAGCTCCACGGCGGCTTGCGGCGCGAGCTTACCGTCGAGTTTGGCGTGGCCAGCGAGCGCAATCATCACCGAGTTGTCAGTCGAGAGCCCTGGCATTGGGAAGTAGACGGTAAGCTCGGGGTACTCGGTTGTGAGCTCTAGTTCAAACTGAGTCCGCAGGTACTGGTTGGCTGAGACGCCACCGCCAACAATTAGGGTTTGCGCACCGGTCTGCTCAAGGGCTTGCTTGGTTTTACCAATCAGGGTTTCAGCTACACAGTCTTCGAAGTCGCGGGCGAGGGCCATTTGTTCGGTCTCAGAGAGCTCCTTGCCCTCAAGTGCATACCGGACAGACGTTTTAAGGCCCGAGAAAGAGAAGTCGAGGTCGCCACTATTGAGCATCGGACGGGGCAAGTCGTCTTTGTACGGTGGCAGTTCTTTTACCCGCGCTTTTTGCGCCAGTTTGCTTATTTGCGGGCCACCGGGGTAGGGTAAGCCCATGAGGCGCGCTACTTTATCAAACGCTTCACCGACGGCGTCGTCGCGGGTTTGGCCAATTTTTTCGTACTGACCCCACTTCTGCATCAGCACCAGCTCAGTGTGTCCACCAGATATTAAAAGCGAGAGGGCGGGGAAGGTAATGTCAGAGAGCATATCGTCTTGGTCGACGTCAAAAATACTCGCCAGCACGTGACCTTCCATGTGGTTAACCGGCACGACCGGGATGTCCCATACTTTTGCTAACGCTTTGGCAAAATTTACCCCTACCCAGAGTGCTGGTGCCAGGCCTGGGCCGGTGGTGACGGCAATGACGTCGATGTCGGGCCTAGCGAAGCGCTCGACCCACTGTGTGAGCTGCGTGTAGAGCTCTGGCTCACGGATGATAATTTCCGCCAGCTCGCCCATTTGTGCTTTGCTGAGTTCGCTCGGCTCTTCGCTAACCAGCTCGGCTTCCTCGAGCGCCTTGTACATCATCGGCACCAGCGCCTTGGCGTGCTCGCGCTTGGCGACCGTGGGATAGACGCCACCAAACTCGGCGTGAATGTCACTCTGTGAGTACAGGCCGTTGCCAGCTACTGCATACGTAGCGTGCGGAAACTTGCCACCAACGCTCACGACGCTCACAGCGGTCTCGTCACACGATGTTTCAATGGAGAGAATTCGCATACACAAATTACGAGAAGGTGAGGATTTGCACCTCACAACAGTACGCTTATGAGCTGGACTGGTTACCGGGTTTTTCGGGGTTACTCTGCGCGTACCACTACTACAAACCCTTATTCGCGCGTCTACCTATTCCGCCACTTCTCAGATCATCACTATACCGTACTAGTTTTGAAAATAAAGCAGGTACGGTAGTATGTCGACATGACAACAATCGTGACTCACAGTGGCAGCTTTCATGCCGATGACGTATTTGCCGTAGCGACGCTGCAGCTGTTGTTAGGGAAAGAAAACCTTGAAGTTATTCGGTCGCGCGATGAGGCAGTCATTGCCACTGGTGATTATGTGGTAGACGTGGGTGGCGTCTACGACGCCGCCCAAAACCGCTTCGACCACCATCAACCCGGTGCACCAGTGCGTGAAAATGGTATTCCGTACGCCGCTTTTGGGTTGGTGTGGAAGCACTTCGGTGAAAAAATTTGTGGCTCGCAGGCGGTAGCAGACAAGATCGAAGAGAAACTCTGTGTGCCAATCGATGCCAGTGATAACGCACTCAACATTTGGCAACCTGGTCAGTTTGATTTACCACCACTTGAGTGGGATGACATTCTGCAGACATGGCGTGCAGAACCAACGAAGGGCGAAGACATGGACACACAGTTTTTACAGGCAGTGGATGTTGCCCGAGCCTACCTAGAACGAGTTATACAGCGTAGACAAATCAAAGAGGTTTTAAAACAGAAAGCCGCCGAGTTATACGAGCGTTCGGCAGGACAAAGTATTTTAGTGAGCGATGAGTATGTGCCACGTAGTGAGTTTGTTCAACACGAAGAAGTGAACATGGTAGTGGTACCCCGTTTCGATGATAATCCTGGTTGGTCTGCAGTTGGTGTGCAGGTTAGTGAGACTGAGTACCTCACCCGAGTACGCTTTCCTGAAGCCTGGGCAGGGTTGCGTGATGAGGAGCTAGCAGCCGTTTCAGGAATTGCGGACGCAATTTTCTGCCACAAAGATCGCTATTTGTTTATCGCTCGAACTAAAGAGTCTGCCATTAAAGCAGCCAAAACGGCGGAATAGTTGTGTGGGTCAAGTTTCTAATTCGCTTACGCACATAAGAACTTTCTCCCCGGCCTCGACTGTTTTTGCGCTAGGCTAGGCGCAAAAACATGTCTCCGGCTGTCACCGCAGCCCATAAGCAAAGCAGTTTGCTTACTAAACCAAAAACTCACCAAGTAATACTCGGTGAGTTTTAGTTTACTACGGTGTCCGGTACAGGGCTCGAACCTGTGACCTTTTGCGTGTCGAGCAAACGCTCTACCATCTGAGCTAACCGGACATTTGATTTTCGATGATTGTATCAAGAAAACCGTGAGCAAGATACACTAATTTTCGCTGTATGGCCACCGGGGCACCGGCAATACTACACACGCCGTTATAATCTGCATACGTCTTTCGTCCGACGGTGCGTGTGTCGTGGTGTACGTAGCGAAAACACGAAAGCGGCATGTGTAGTGTTCTGGACCAGTATCGTTTTAGCTTGTCGGCGTCTTGGTCAGCTCGCAGATAAAGCTGACAGCGCAAGGTGTCTCTTTGCACACCGTAGAGGCGCTCGAGCGCTGTTACATAAAACAGCAATGTCTTGGGATCAGAACTACCAAGAGCTGTTTCGACCTTCTTTTTAGACCCTTCCCCAAGATAGAGGAGTGCCAAGGCAATTTCCAAGGTGTCGTTGTCGCTGATGTTAAGTCTCTCGAGTGTGCGTAAGGCCTCGGTTCGTGCTGTCTCTAGTCTCTGCGCCTTTTGGGCACGGTGCCACTTAGCGGCCTCTTTGCGGGCGGTGACTAGAGCGTTTTTCCAATTTTGATGCAATCTTTCTTTTTGTTTTTTGGTTAATTCTATGTCTTTAAACCAATAGCTAAGAGTTGACTTCGGTATCCCAAGTTTTTTATGTACATAAGGAAGCGACTTACCTAACTTGCGTAACCTAATCGCCCCTGGTTTTAAATAGGACCACTTAGATTGCATGTATACATGTTAACATCTTTAGTTCGAACAAAGTCGGTAAATGATATAATCTGTGTGTAAAAAATAAAATCAAAAAAGTATGGAAATCATGCCGCAGAATAAATATTTAGATCCGGCAGAGCAGTACGAACGTGCACGGGGCGAGGGTGGTGCAGCTGAGAAAATTGAAGAAGTAGCTCGTCTGGCCGAAAATGCAGTTTTATCAAGTCAGCTGGCTGCAGCTCTTGGAGGTGAGGGAGACTTTTTAGTACGAGTGGTAGAAATGACTGACGCAGAGAAACAAGTGAAGCTAGCAGAACAAGTTTTAATTAATACACCGTTTCTTAAAAAATTGATGCCAGAAGGCGTGGCCGAGGCTAATCAGGCGGCTTTTCTAGTAGCGTTTGCTCAGAAGCTCGAAAGTCAAAAGCAATCGATGCAGTAAGAAAGACCTAATTTAAGCGTCTATTGTAAGTACGTTCTTTGCTGGCAGGCCCATGGGCCTGCCAGCATTGTGTATTATTGTATGGTGAATCGTGTAGAAGAAAAAAATAACAAACCTGAGTACACCGGCTAGATCCCGAACACCCCGCTGCGGTTTTTGTGGTACGTGACACGGCAGTACCGACTGTGGTTCCTGCTCTCTTCGACATTTGTGATTATTGCCGCGTCAGGTTCAGTGGCAATGCGGCTCC
Organism: bacterium; assembly: GCA_002710785.1. GTDB lineage: Bacteria > Patescibacteriota > Minisyncoccia > Phycocordibacterales > UBA918 > OLB19. The sequence continues at coordinate 5,962 of PAMC01000006.1, read as the reverse complement.
TGGTCGAGGTGATCGTCAACAACATTGAAGCGCAAAATTATTTGGAAGTATCGCTGTGGGTTTTTGCGTATCCAGTTGTCTTTTTCGGACTATCGATTGTGTGGCGCTTGAGCGGTGTTACTGGTGTTCGCTGGCTGCTGGGCGTTGCTCGTTCGTCAGTGAATGTGCTGACGGAATATGTAAATAGACACAGCCATGCGTATTTTTCTAATCGCTTTGCTGGCTCAATTAGTAACAAGATAAATAATGTCGCACGTGCAAATGAGGAGTTTGCAATCTTGTTCTTGTGGAGCTATCTCGAGAGCGGAATCCCACTAGTCGTGACAGGGATAATTTTTTTGGCGACAGACCTTGTCGTAGGGGTACTCTACTTTGGACTGATCATTTTCAGTGTCATCGTCAACATGCTTTTACTACCGCGTAAGCGAGGGTTTTCACTGGAGCTCGCTCAGTCGCAGTCCAAGACAACGGGATATCTCGTTGATATTTTTACGAATATCCAAGCAGTACGTCAATACACCAAAATCAAGGAAGAGCGAGTCAATGTACGTGAGCAGACAAGTGATGTCTACCGTAAAGGCACACGCTCATTTCTCTACTCTGAGTACATGATGGTCATCAACTCACTTATTTTTACCGGCTTTGCGGTAATAATGTTCTCCGTGATGATAGACCGTTGGTTAATGGGAGAGATTACCTCTGGGCGTTTGCTCAGTTTCATCCTACTACTTACCTACACTTCACACATGGTCATCTTTCTTGGGCGTATTCTGAGTAATACAGCCAAGATGTACGGTCAAGCTCAAGAAGGCCTAGATGAAACTCTAATAAATCACGAGATCATTGATGCTCCAGGTGCGCCAGAGCTTGTTGGTGCAGGCGGTAAGGTGGTCTGGCATGATGCAACGTTCGAGTATGGTGAGAATGCCGTCTTCAATAACTTCAACCTCACCATCGAACCGGGGCAGCGGGTAGGGTTGGTTGGTCCGTCGGGGGCAGGGAAGACCACGTTTGTCTCGCTCTTGCTGCGCCAGCACGACTTAGACAGCGGCGTCATTGAAATTGACGGACAAAACATCGCCACGGTCACACAGGACTCACTACGTGAGCATATTGCGGTGGTGCCGCAGGAGCCACTCCTCTTCCACCGCACCATTCACGAAAATATTGCCTACGGCAAACCAGATGCCACCGAGGAGGAAATTATCGAAGTAGCCAAAAAAGCCCAAGCACACGACTTTATTAGTGAGCTGCCGGAAGGGTACGACACGTTAGTGGGTGAGCGAGGCGTTAAGCTCTCGGGTGGGCAAAAACAACGGGTAGCGATTGCGCGCGCGATGCTCAAAGACGCGCCAATCTTGGTACTCGACGAGGCCACCTCAGCCCTCGACTCCGAAAGCGAAGTAGCAATTCAAAAAGCTTTGCACGAATTGATGGCTGGGAAGACCGTGGTCGCCATTGCGCACCGGCTTTCAACCCTGCGAGAAATGGATCGCATCTTGGTGCTTGAGGCCGGCCAAATTGTGGAAGATGGCACCCACACCGACCTCGCCCACGCCGGCGGCACCTACCAACGCCTCTGGGAACACCAAGCCGGCGGCTTCTTGCAGGAGTAGACGCAAAAAAACAATAAAATGCGTGGTACTATCTGCGTATGCCGTTAGGTTACTTAGCCGTGATGATAGCCACTACCACGCTCATTGTGGGCAGTCTCTACGCTGCCGGGCACGCGCTGTTTTCGGGTGTCGAGTACCACAAACTGGCGGCCGTGCAGAATGGCGTCGCTGCTACCTCAACAACGACGGGTGAGATGGCACCAATTGTGTGGCCGCTTGAGCTCGATCGTGAGGAGTACAATGCTCGTTTGCTTGATTTGGTCGACTACGTGCCACCCGTGCGTGCGACCACCTCTACTTCGACGCCGCTGGTGAGCGACCTAGTATTTGCCAGTAGCAGCAACGTGACCGTGCGGGGGAAACGCTGGCCACCAGAGAATCTGTACCCGCACGGCGGAGCCATTTTGCCATTTGAGCGCATCGTAGCGTACTACGGTAACTTCTACTCTCGGTTTATGGGTATTTTGGGTGAGTTTGACCGCCAGACGGTGCTCAATCGCCTGGCGAGTACCACCGCTGCCTGGGAGGCAGCCGACCCTGACACACCAGTCGTACCAGCCATACACTACATTGCCATGGTGGCGCAAGCTGATGCGGGCGAAGACGGCATGTACCGCGCGGTTATGCCGGCCGACCAGATTGAGCTAGCCTACGACATGGCGCAGGAGATCGACGGTATTCTGTTTCTTGATTTGCAGGTGGGCTTAAGCACCATTCAGCGGGAGTTGCCGCAGTTTCGAGAGTACTTTACCCGCCCCGATGTGCATCTCGGGATTGACCCGGAGTTTGCCATGGCGCCATCAGGTCGAGCGCCAGCGACGGTGATTGGCACGTATGATGCTAAAGATATTAACTTCGCTATCAACTGGCTTTCGGAGATTGTGCGCGAGCATCAGCTACCACCAAAGGTGCTTGTGGTACACCGCTTTACCCAAAATATGGTTACCAACTACCAAGATATTCAGCCGACACCAGAGGTGCAGGTCGTGATTCATATGGATGGATGGGGCTCGAAGGAGCTTAAACTTGGCACGTACACTCGGGTGATTGAGCCAGAGCCGGTGCAGTTTGTGGGACTCAAGATCTTCTACAAAAACGATCTCAAACCACCGAGTACCGGCATCTACACGCCGGCCGAAGCCTTGCGATTGCATCCCGAACCGGTGTATATTCAGTATCAATGACACCAGAGAAACCACAATCGCCGCAAGAGAGAATACTCGCACAGTATCGACTGGTCCCCGTTGTGGGCCTTGACGCGGGTGAATTGCAGCATCGGCTCGAAGCATTTTTTGAGCGGCTGCCTCAGTTAAAACTCGACTACACTTCTCACATTCTTAACTACCACAAAGACAGCGAATTTCTAACGACTGGCGAATTTGATTTGTTGTGTAGAAAACTGAGTCTGCGGACGGAAGTATTTACTGAATTTGATAAAGACTACTTTGACGTCACTTTGGATGAAAATATTCAAATTGCTCGCGAGCGAGGTAGTCACGCATAGTGCATACGCAACCCATTACCCGCTTTGGAGGTATTACATAGCACAGACGCTATGTAATAATGTTTGTATATGTGCGGAATTATCGGAGTAGTGGGCGAGACAAATAGTACACAAGCGGTGGACGTACTGCTCTCAGGCTTGAAAGCACTTGAGTACCGCGGGTACGACTCAGCCGGTATGTTTGTGGCGGGCCCCGAGGGTGGGCTGGTTAAGGCCGTAGGGGAGATTGTTAACTTAGAGGAGGAGGTGACCAGCAAAGGCGAAGCCTTTGCTGGTCCTTCGGGCATTGCCCACACGCGCTGGGCAACGCACGGCGAGCCAACGGTCGAGAACGCACACCCACACACCGACATGACCGAGCAGCTTCATATCGTGCACAACGGCATTATCGAAAACTACCAGAGTCTCAAAGAAGGTCTCTCAGCCCAGGGTATGCAGTTTAGTACTCGCACCGACACCGAAGTGCTCGCGAAGCTAATTGGCGCTCATTACGAGGGCGATCTGCTCAAAGCGGTGCGCAGCGCGCTCACCATGGTACGCGGTGCGTACGGCCTGGCGGCCATGCACGCTGCGCACCCGGACGAGATTGTGGTTGCTCGGCTTGGTAGTCCAATCGTCATTGGCGTGGCCGAAGATGCACACTACGTCGCCTCAGACTCTTCAGCCCTCCTGCCGTACACCAAGCGTATGGTCTACCTCGATGATGGTGATGTGGCGCACCTCACGGCCACCAGCTACCACGTCGCGACCTTGGAGGGCACGGCACGAGAGCTCGCGCCCGAAACCATCGAGGGCGACACCGAAGCGGTACAAAAAGGTGGCTTTGAGCACTTCATGCTCAAAGAAATTATGGAAGGTCCGCAGGTCGTGCGCGACACACTGCGCGGACGTTTGCTGAGCGACAACGCCAAGCTCGGTGGACTCGAGCCGCTCCTACCTGAGATCACAAGCCTCAAACGTCTGACGATTGCCGCCTGTGGCACCGCGTGTTTGGCTGGCCACACGGCTCGCTACTGGCTCGAAGAGTACGCTGGTATTCCGGTGGAGGTTGAGCTCGCTAGCGAGTACCGCTACAAAACCAACTGGCCCGAGAAAAATCACGCACTCTTGGCCATCACCCAGTCGGGCGAGACCGCCGATACCCTTGCCGCTGTACGCGAAGCCAAAGAGCTCGGCATGCTCACCCTGGGAGTAGTTAACGTGGTTGGCTCCACCATTGCGCGTGAGACCGACGCTGGGGTGTATAACCACGCAGGACCCGAGGTGGCGGTAGCGTCGACCAAAGCATTTATTTCGCAGTTAGTGGTCCTCGCGCTTATTACCATGTTGGTTGGGCGCGAGAGTAAGCACCTCTCGCGCGTGCAGAGTGCCGAGCTCGTAGACGCACTTACGGCACTACCCAAAGCTATCGAAACGGTACTTAAAACTGCCGAGCAGGTAAAAGCGGTGGCAGAGAAGTACGCCCAGTATGAGCACATGATGTTTATTGGTCGACACAGCCACGCACCAATTGCTGCTGAGGGTGCGCTTAAACTCAAAGAGATTAGCTACATCCATGCCGAAGCCTACGCGGCCGGGGAGCTTAAGCACGGCCCGATCGCGCTTCTTGACGAGAACTTTCCGGTACTGGCACTAGCACCGCACGACAGCGTGTACGAAAAAACGGTTTCCAATATCGAAGAGGTTAAAGCTCGCAAAGCACCGCTGATTGTCGTGGTTAATAAGGGCGACACTGAGGCGGCTCGTTTGGCCGACGATGTGATTGAGGTGCCAAAGGTACACCCACTCCTGCAGCCAATTATCAGCGTTATACCGCTCCATCTTTTCGCGTACTACGTTGGTACCAAGAAAGGCTTCAATGTCGACAGGCCACGCAACCTGGCCAAGTCAGTTACGGTAGAATAAAAGAGAAAGGAGACGGGTCATGGTGCATTGTGAAGGAAAATGCGCATGCCCGCTTCTCCAAGCGGTCTTTGCGCAGTATCAAACACTTTACTCAGGTAACAAAGCGGCTGATGGCCTCTCGTTGCCTGAGTGGGAACGTTGGGTCGGCCTTCATGAGGATATTCTCCTAGCGAAGACCAACCTTACCCCAGGAGAACTCCGGGCGCGCCTCTGACGCGTCCGAGTTTTATTTCTCACCATTGTGTAAAAGTCTGTGTATAACTGTTGTATAACCCCGTACAAAACTTTGGTGAAAAAGCTGTGAGAAAGTCACTTCTCGGCCACCATTTTTACTCGATTGACAAGACGGCAACTATTTCTCAAGCTACATCTGTCAACCTGCAGCCATCGATTGGCATCGTGCGTTGACGGGTCGTGTAGGTCCGCTACTATGTACGTACATTCACAATTACTTGTGAGTGTGGGAATGTCCAATTCGCTTCGGCGGTTGCATCCAACGGTTCGGTATCGATCTGGTGCGTACCGAGAGTCTCACGGCACGAACGTTGCCACTTGGAGGTCTGAGGCTCCGTGATGTGGTGTGGTGGTGGTACGACCCCACAGCGAGCGGTTCTCCGCCCATATCCCAGCAGTATCGGTGCTCCGGCACCAAAAACCCCGCTTCGGCGGGTGTTTTTGGCTATGGTGCGCCCGAGGCTAGATTTTTTTAGGCGATCTGGTATGATTTGGCGCACGTTTTCGCGCGTCACAGCTCGTCGTAATGATGGGGGCCGGACGATGCGAAAGCATCGTCCGGCCCCATCGTCTAACGGCTAGGACGCCAGGTTTTCATCCTGGAAATCGGGGTTCGATTCCCCGTGGGGTCACACAATATTTTTACAAAAAGTCAACTCTGTATGAGTTGGCTTTTTGTCTTAAAAAATTGGTGTGATCCCAC
>PAMC01000005.1 GCA_002710785.1 bacterium | reverse complement strand
TTAACTTTGAAGTAAAATAGTCATTTGCTTCACATACAAAAACAGCCTCAAACGAGGCTGTTTTTGTATGCTTCTCGTGCTAGCACGAATTGGTGACCCTACGGGGAATCGAACCCCGGTTTCCGCCGTGAGAGGGCGGCGTCCTAGCCGCTAGACGATAGGGCCAAAACTGTCTGGGAAACAGTTTTGGTTCTGTCTCACCTAGTCTTGATTTGAATTCGAGTAGCAAATACTTGCCACTCAAGTCAGCAAATACTACCAAAGAAATAGGAAAACTCAAATTATTCAGGAGCAATAAAAATACCCGTCCCTGAAGTGGGCCGGGTGTGACGATTCAGAGCTTACCCTCGTCGAGCAATCTAAGCCAGCGGCGGTGACGATGGCGATAGAAGAGCTTTGCGAACAGCCAGACTACCCAGGTGAAGAGCCCAGCATCGATAACGATTCGGTCAGTGTACAGACACGACCTGTCAGCGAAATTTTTGAGCTCCATTCGGTGATGCCAGCTCTTTATCTTGCCGCCATATTCGTTGGTGACAAGTAGCTGCTGGTCAGCATCGATGAGTACGAACTCAACGAAGTGGTCACCTTGTGGGATGCCCCAAATTCGTGGCCTGAGGTTCACAGTTGAGTTGATCTCCCATTGAGCGGGGAAGTCATCAGCGTTATCGTACTCGACCATACCCGCGGCGACTTTGACGAGCGTAGCGCTGTGACGCAGTAGCTCGAATGCTTGTTCTGCTGTTATCGGCAACGTAACCGACCGCACGATGTGCAATTCCATAACACCTCTCTTGCAAAGGCCAAGCCGAGGAGAAAAATACAACTAAAAAATGCTCAGGTCAAGTTAATTTGTCCTGCGTAATGTGTCTTTGATATCAAAGCGAGGATTAACTTTTTTGCCAGGATTAAAGATGTCGTCGGGGTCAAAAATGTGTTCAACAGCCGCAAAGAGTGAGAGTTCCTTTTTGGAAAACATTTTGTTGAGGTACGGGGTGCGAGCGATGCCGTCGTTATGTTCACCACAGATGTTACCCCCGTACTTTACTGCTGTGTCGAAGAATGCTTCAGACATTTTCTCGACCATGTCGCCTACACCTTGTTTGGTAAAGTCGAGTAGGGGATAGAAGTGGAAGTGGCCGTTGCCACCATGGCCATGCACAGCTGCAGTGACATTAAATTTCTTTAAGAGCTTCTTCACTTCCGCGAAGAACTTAGAGAGGTTCTCTGGTGGGACGGTCATGTCTTCCAAGAACGCAGCCGGGCGCTTGGTTTCGTCTTGGAACTTCGAGAGTGTGTAGCTAGCACGGCGGACTTGCCAAAACATCTCGCGTTCTGACGGGCTGGTAATGTGTCGAGCTCGCGCGCCACCAGCGGCCTTAATAGCTGCCACAGCATCTTTGAGCGCCGCTTTCTCAGCGTGCTTGCCGTCGAGGGTAACCAACAAGGTAAACTCGGGTGTGTGTCGACGCCAGCGTACATGGTAGAGCGTGTACATTGCCAAGAGCACTTTGTAGTACTGCATGCCGTCGAGCCGGTCTTTAAAGAACTCAGGGTTCTTCATTGCAAGGTCAAACGATAGACCATCGAACACCTCAACGTTAATTGGGTCATGCTTTAGTGCTTCCACCACGACGTTACCCGCATCGGCTAGGTTAAACACCGGAATGGCGATTAGTTCTGTGTCGTGGGCAACTGGCTGTGCGCGCATCGTAAGCTTGGTGATAATACCAATCGTACCCTGGCTGCCGGCAACGAGGCGCGTGAGATCGAGCTCAGCTTTACCTTTCTTAAAGTCAGCCACAGTGCCGTTGATGCAGTGCCATAGAGCGTAGCCGGCGGTATTCTTTTTGGTCTTCGGCTTCGCTTTTTGGATGAGCGCTTCGTTCTTTTCGATCAGCGCCACGACTTCCTTGAGGATCCGAGCGTACGCATCATCGCGTTTCGTGAGCGCCTTGTATTCCTTGTACGACATAGGCTGGATGGTGTACGTGTGTCCGTCGCTGAGAACCACCTCCAAACTAGCAACCCAGTCCGCGCAGTGGCCGTAGCGGAGCGAGTCTGGTCCAGCGGCGTTGTTACCAATTGAGCCCCCAATTGAACAAATATCTTTTGAGGCTGGGTAAGAGGGAATGTAAGCGTCGTAACGCTTAAGCTCACGCTCCATATCGCGCCACATAACACCTGGCTCGCAGGTAAAGGTAACGCCGTTGGCACCGTCGACAATTTCGTGGATGCTGGCAAGGTGCTTTGCGACGTCAATCACGATCGAGTCGGTGAGCGAACCGCCCGAGAGTCCAGTACCAGCTGCCCGTGGCGTGAGCGAGAGGGACGGGAAGCGCTTGGTCTCGGCACTGAGCACCCGGACCGCCGTCTCAACGTCTTTGCCACTCTTTGGCTGGAGGATAATCTGCGGACGGACGGCAAAAATACTTTCGTCGGTACTGTACTCATTAAGGAGCGCTGGGTCGCTCGAGACCTCACCACGGAAACCAGCTTCGCGGAGCTTTTGCTCGACCAAGAGGTGGCCGAGTGGCTGCGGTTTATGCTGTTTTAAAAGTTCGCTGCGGTCGACAACAGTTACACCACTAGTGGCCTTGGGTTTTTTAACCACTCGCTTTACGAGCCGTTTGACGGTTTTTTTTGCTTGCCCCGTGGTGTGCTTTGCTCTACTGCCTGGGCTGGTGGTTTTCGCGACTTTTTTAACAGAACGCTTGGCGACCTTTTTGGCCACGCGTTTTTTTGACACTTTCGTGGCCGTAGCCTTTTTGCTTTTAGTTGCGTCGTTAATCTTAAGCTTCGTTGCCATAGCGCAAAAGAACAGTTGTAGAGCTAAACAATGTAGAACAACAAGAGAGCCACCAGCTTTCTTATTACTTTCTATAATACCGCACCTGCTCCACACGGTTGTGGCTGTGTCCACACGCAAAACCGCCCCATGCGCGAAGCACGGGGCGGGGGTTTGTATAAGGATCATGTCACGCGGTGAACACGCCTTCGGCCTGGTCGCGGCCATGATAGTTGCCGACCGAGAACATGACCCACTGGCCTGGCTCGAGCACCGAAATGCTCTTGTTCAGCTTGGTGAAGTGGGTCATGATCGTTTTGCCGTCGGAGAGTTGGAGCATACCACCGCCGAGGCAGTTGTTCCACCAGAGAACGCGGCCGCAAGAGAAGGCCTCGTCCCGCTGCACCCGTCTCTGGATGCGACCTGGGATGGAACCGTTCCAGGTCGGAATCGCGCCGGGTTCGAAGTTGGCCAGCTCGCCGAGATCGTGCATTGTGCGCAGCATCAACCGGGCAATTTTCGCCCAGGCCTTCTGATCAATGTACTGATCGCCTGGACGGGCCGATTGCCAGCTGGTCGGTACGAAGGTAGCGCCGCCCGCACCGTTGAGTTCCACCGCAGACAGGCCGGCCGACGCGAAGTCGTCCATGTTGCCAACCACACCCTGGGCAGTGTGCAGCAGCTGCACCGAAAGCAACAGGTGGTGGCCGCGAGTGATGATCGCGACCTCGACGTGGGCGATGTGGCCGGTCTCCTGATCTTGAAGGATCAGGTACGTCCACTCGTTTTCCCACTCCTCCTGACCAAGGTTGGTTTGGGGGAATTTCTTCCACCGCACCTCAACTTCTCGCATGGTGGTTTTCTGCTGAATCAGCGGAAACTCCACCTCCGAGCGTGCCGACCACATGACCATACGGTCGTTGAGATCAGGATCGACGACGATGTCGAGTTGCTTCGGGGTGTCACCGCTTCTCCGATCATACTTGATCATGGCAGTGATGTTGGCGTCGTTGTGTTGCTGCACCTGTCCCAGCCTCCGGCCAGGAATAGTGGCTTCGAACGAGCCGAAGTGCTGATGGGTGACCCGCAACGTGTCGCTGTCGGTATTCGTGACGTGAAGAGCAAAGTCCATCGTGGACTCCTTTCGTTTTGAAGTTGTTTGATGGCTTTCGAGCCGCTAACAATATAACACAAAATACTGTTTTTGTAAATACATCAAAGTCAGATTTTACATCTGCTACAATAGGCAAAATATCGCTATGAAGAACGCAGATCAGTATCGGTTTGATGAGGCAGAGGCAGTAGTTTCTGGGCTGTGGTCTGGGTTGTCGCAACACACAGAACAAAATCATAAAAATAAAAAGTTCACTCACTTCTTAATCCCTCCAAACGCTAGTGGGCCGATTCATATCGGAAACGCATTGATGGTAGCGTTACAAGATATTTTAACTAGGTATTACCATGCGCAGGGATTCGCCACAATATGGGTACCAGGTCTTGACCATGGTGGGTACGAGACACAGGTTACCTATGAGCGTGAACAGGAACAGAAGGGTGAGACACGACTACGGCATGAATACCCGAGTGACGAGCTCTACACAAACATTGAATCATTTGTTGAGAAGCATAAAGAGACGATTACGAGACAGATTGAACGACTGGGTGCCCGAATCGATTGGCAGCATTTACGCCATACGCTTGATGATGTTGCCCTGGTGTCGGCTCAAAAGATGTTCGAGAAAATGGTTGAAGATGGGCTAATCTATCGCGAACCGTATATGGTGCATTATTGTCCGCACTGCGAGACCATGCTCGCTGATATCGAACTTAAACAAGTTGAGTTTGAAACGCCACTGTACGAGATAGTGTGTCAGATACAAAACAGCCCTGAAACTGTCTCGCTATATACTACTGAGCCCGAATTTATGTTTTCGGTCACGCACGTCTTAGTGCATCCAGAAGACACTCGTTTTGCTCAACTAATCGGCACGGTACTCGTGAACCCAGTTACTCAAAAACCGATTGAAATTGTACCAAGCGCGCGTAAATTATCCTGGCACCAAGAACAAGAACATCTAGTGCCTTTATTTCAATCGCATGTGCGTTACGACTATGAGTATGCGATTAGACACGATATCCTAGCAAGAGATATTTTTGCCTGGGATGGCACCTTTAGTGTCCAATATCCTGGCCAGGAGCCCACAGTAGTGCGTCAAGAAGTAATACATACGTTGCAGCAATCTGGTGTTGTTGTGCAACAAGTTGGTTCGGTTACGGACACTCACCTTTACTGTAAAAAAGGTCATAAAACTAACACGCTCATACGATTATCATGGTTTTTGAATGTAGATGATGAACGGATGTCATTACGTCAGAAGGCTCTTGAGGCACTCCAAAACGATTCTTTGACAATTACTCCAAGTTGGCGAAAAAAAGGTTTAGTGCAGTGGATTGAAAAAATGCATGATTGGCCAATTGCCCGACAAAATGTCTGGGGGGTGCGGATTCCAGTCTGGTATAAGATCGATGACCCTCAGAAGTTTGTCGTTTGGTTTTTTAATGCTAATAAAGAGCGCATTTCTGGTCGACTTGACGAACTTTTGGAGCAGGGCTACACCCTAGATAACATCATTGCCGGTTTACAACGTGTCTACGCAGAATCTGATTGCATGTGGGTATTATCACCTGAGACTGGTGGACAATATTTACCAGAAACCGACACGTTCGATACCTGGTTCTCGTCGGGTGCCTGGAGTGTTTTTGTTTATGATCATTTGGCTAAAGATGACCAAAAACCATCAGACACAGTGGTTATTGGACACGATTTGCTTCGACTCTGCATTGCGCGCGAAATTATGCTCGGTGTTTACTTGACGGGCCGCCTACCTTTTAAAAAAGTCTATTTCCATCCGCTACTGCAGGCAGCGGATGGACAAAAGATGTCTAAGAGTGCCGGTAATGCCATAGACTTAAACGCGTACATTGAGAAGTACGGCGCTGACGTGACTAGAGCAGCCATTGTGGCCCACCTCACTACCATGGATGACTTTGTATTTTCTGACGAACACGTATACCAAACGCAGAAATTTATCGAGGCACTCTGGGATCTGTGCGGGGTGTACCAATTGCTATTTGAGTATAATGTGCCACCAGCTAACCAAAAATGCGACGTCGATAATACCAAAGTTGCTGCAATGGCCTGGGATGTTGGAGGTAGTATTCGGAAACATTACTTTGCCCAAGCGCAGGCGACAACCCAAAAGTTTTTAACCCAACTGCAAACCCAAGCGCAGGCCATTATCAATGGTGATTTCGAACACGCCCCCTCGGCATTTATCGATAATTTTAAGAAATATCTAACGGTCCTACACCCATTTATGCCTATTGTTACTGAGTACATTTACCAAGAGTTGCCCGACACCACCGGTTTGCTTGCTCAAGCGACGTGGCCGAAGCGTACTCATGCGTCTAAGAAGCGGGCAGCTCGAAAAGACGACAAATCAGCATTGCGTGATATTCTGAAACAGTTATGACCCAGAGTGAGGCGTTAGATATTCTGAAAACTGGCGGGAATGTGTTTTTGACCGGTGAGCCCGGAGCAGGGAAGACGTACGTCATCAACCAGTACATTGCCTGGCTGGAAGCCGCAGGCGTACCGGTGGCAGTAACCGCCAGTACCGGCATTGCTGCTACGCATATTGGTGGTATGACGCTGCATGCGTGGAGTCGAATTGGCATTAAAGACCAGCTAAACGCTCGCGATCTAGACAGCATTGCCAGCAACGAGAAGGCGAGCAAACGTATCAACAAAGCGAAGGTGCTGATAATCGACGAGATTTCGATGCTCGACGGGAAGGTGCTCGATATGGTTGACCAGGTACTGCGCACCGTCCGCCAAACACCAGAGGTGTTTGGCGGACTGCAGGTCGTGTTTGTGGGTGACTTCTTCCAGCTACCGCCGGTCACCAAACAAGGTGAGGTACTGCGCTATGCCTTTGAGAGTAACGCGTGGCAGCAAGCGCGGCCACTCGTGGGTTACCTAAACGAGCAGTACCGCCAAGAGGACGAGCTCTTTCTTGGGCTCTTAAAGTCGATTCGCCAAAACGACGTTGATGAGTCGCACTACACCTTACTGCAAGAGCAAAATGAGATTGCCTATCCAGATATCGAGCCTACCCGGCTTTACACCCACAACGCAGACGTCGATGCGGTCAATGCCGACAAGCTAGCCAGCCTTGACGGTAACCCGCGACGCTTCAGTATGAGTGGGACAGGGAACAAGCAGTTGCAGCAAGGACTGGCCAAGAACTGCCTCTCACCGGAGACGCTTGAGCTTAAAGAGGAAGCGATGGTGGTGTGCACCAAGAATAACTTCGAAGCGGGGTACGTTAACGGTACGTTGGCTCGAGTGGTGGCGTTTGATGGCATCGAAGGGTATCCGGTTATCGAAACCACCGAAGGCAAGCGCATCACCATGAAACCAGCCAGCTGGGAGGTGGTCGAAGATAAAAAAGTGCTAGCAGCCGTGGAGCAGATACCGCTACGCCTCGCCTGGGCAATTACGGTGCACAAAAGCCAGGGCATGTCGCTTGATGCAGCCGAGATTGATCTCAGCAAAGCCTTTGTGTTCGGGCAAGGGTACGTGGCACTCTCACGGGTACGCAACTTAGCCGGCTTAAAAATGCTCGGCATGAGCTCAACGGCGCTCCGGGTCGACCCCAAGATTGTGGAGCAAGATGCTCGATTTAAAACTGAGAGTGAGTTGGCGAGCAACGCGTTTGCGCAGATGGACGAGACTGAGCTCACCAAAATGCACACCAGCTTTGTCGAGAAGTGTGGCGGTACCATGCCTAAGGAAGGCGAGGTCGGGGAGCGCAGCAGTAGCTTTGAGCGGGTACAAAAGGAGAGCACGTACGAGCAAACCAAACAGCTGCTACTGGCGGGTAAGACGGTGCGCGATATCGCCAAAGAGCGCAAGATGACCGAAAACACCATTTGGAGCCACGTTGAGAAACTGGTTGAGTCAGGCACAATCACTACTGGCGATGTCGCGCACCTCAAAACCGCCGAGTACGACGCGGTCGCGAAGCAGCTGGAGGCGGCTATGAGCGCCGTTGGGGTAGAGAAACTCAAGCCAATTTACGAACACTGTGACGAAGAAATCAGCTACGATTTGATTCGTTTAGGGAGAATTTTGTATACACAGCGTTAGCGGTTGCTTCCTCATTTCGCGATACAATGTACCCATTACAGGTGTATTGGATGATGAGTATGAAATACCGAGTTACAGTGCTGATGGGATTGGCTCTGGTGGTCACAGCACTACCAGTTAAAGCGCAAACAACAGACGTGGCAGCTATTATTGCCCGCATGGAGGCGATTATTGCTGACATGCAGGCACTCAAGAGTGAGTTTGAATCACTCCGAGATGAGCTTGGGGGTGGTGCAACGACCGCGTCTGCCGCAGCGCAACCAAGCAGTGGTGTGCTCGGAGCAGCCACCAACGTACTGCAGGAAGAGGCAGTCTACGGCAACACTAACGACACCATTACCAAGATCCAGACGCTACTCGCAACCGACCCGCTTATCTACCCAGACGGAACCGTCTCTGGTTTCTTCGGCCCGAAGACGCAGGAGGCAATTCGTAACCTCCAGGCGCGCTTTGGTATGGACCCGGTAGGTGTCGTTGGGCCGAGCACCTCAGCACTCTTGATGGAGTACTTTGTGGCATACCCCGGCGGTAGCTACCCAGATGACGTCCTTAATAGTCGACCGTCAGCCCAAGTTGCAGGCGCACAAATAAGCGCCACCACCCCTGCTGAGGAGACTCCTGCACCAATCCGAGCGGCAAGCTCTGTCTCTACGCCAATCCAAGCTATCTACCTTTCCCGTGATGATGGTGAGACCATCGTGCGTGTGGTCATGAAGAGCGGTCGTGCAACCGGCCTTGCGGTGGATTCCAAAGACGAAGACGAGATTGTTGACGCGATCGTCGATAAGACTGGCGCCGCCGAAGCGCAGGTACTGGCGGTCTTGGACATGTCTGATATTAAAGGATCGAGTGACGACGAGCGCGACGTGGATGAAGCTAAAGACATGATCGAAGACGCCGAGGATGCCATTGACGAAGCTGAAGACGCCATTGACGAAGCAGACGACGACGGCAAAGACACCGATGAGGCTGAAGATTTGCTCGAAGATGCTGAAGAAAAACTAGAGGACGCCGAAGATGCACTCGATGACCGTGAGTATGATGAGGCATACGACGCAGCTAAAGAAGCCCGAACCATAGCTCAGCGCGCAATTGACGCAGCTGAAGAGGGAAGTGATGAAGAAGATGAGGCCGAAGAAGCCATTGAAGAGGCTGAGGAGGCAATTGAGGACGCCGAAGATGCTATCGACGAAGCAAAAGACAATGGCGATGATGTCGATCGGGCTGAGGAACTCGTTGAACGCGCCGAAGACAAACTTGAGGAGGCAGAGGAAGCCTTTGATGAGGAAGATTACGAAGAAGCAATCGACGACGCTGAAGACGCTATAGAATTGGCTGAAGAAGCTGAGGACGAGCTGTAAAAGAAAAACCCGCAGTTTTCGCGAGTTAGTGTATAGTTCCTTTTTCGATTATGCCACCCGGTTCGATTTGGCATATGTGCCTAATCCGTACTGACCTCAGCCTGTGACGGATGAGTCTAAACACAGGAAAAGGTATCTGCATCACCCAGCCAAAATTTGGCGTCAAAAATTGTCCGGGCGCAATGCTGTTGGCTTGGACAAACGTTGCGGTCAATTGTCCGCGGATGAGTCGAGTGACAGCAAATTGGACGGCTACACCGTTACTGTGCGGGAGCTCGACATTCAGGACGGCTGCCACAACATCATTCGGTCGGTTGACGGCAAGCGCGCTTCGGTAGATCTGAATTTCTTCTGGGGTCATCTGGTCCTCCTAACGAGTAAAACTACGTCTGATACAATCGATAGTCAAGTATGTGGCGCAGAAAGCGAACGCGGCGGCGACGGGCAACTTCCGTTACCAAACATTACCAGGCGCACAAAGAAGCGGCACGAGCGCTCGTTGAGGCGCGACTTGCACACTACAACCAGCACTACCAACTGGAGTGGGGCAGGGTAGCTATCCGCAACCAGCGACGGTGTTGGGGTAGTTGCTCGAGCTTAAAAAACCTCAACTTTAATTACAAAATCCTTTTTCTTCCTCCACACCTTCAGGACTACATCATCGTGCACGAACTTTGTCACCTTAAGGAAATGCACCACGGACCAAGCTTCTGGGCCTTAGTGGCTGAGCAGGTCCCTGCGTATCAAATGTATCGCACTGAGCTGCGGATCATTGAGCGAGCTGGTCACAAAGTTTGGGAGACTTCTGCAAGAGGTTGACTAGTATCTTTTTAAAGTACTGACAACCTAAACAGAACCTGAAAGATTTGAATCAATTGCTGAAATAAGCACTAGTTTCTGACGTACTAGAGACATATTCAGTTGATCCAGACAATTTTTGCGAGTGTGTTGGTGGTTTTTGGTTTAGGTACCGAAGACCCGCGCAGCTTGCACCCGCCGTTAATGAAACCGAAACTATTTTTGAAGAAACCCAACCGCAAGCTGTTGAGCAGCTGCTACCTGAGACTCAGGAACTAGCAGCAGAAGACCCTGTTACTACCACCACTAATGAAGATACTACTAACGAAGAAACCAGCATGAGAGGAGACACCAAACCAATTTCACCAACCACACCAGATATTGTGGCGCCAAACATTCAAACTGCACTGGTTGCTGGCGGCTGCTTTTGGTGTGTTGAGGCCGACCTAGAGAAGACACCAGGTGTCATAAGTGCGGTCTCGGGCTACGCTGGCGGTACGACCGAAAACCCAACCTACGACAACTATGGTAGCGGCGGGCATCGTGAGGTAGTGGAGGTAACCTACGATGCCAACTGGATTAGTTTTGAGGAACTCTTGATAGTAACTATGAAAACTACCGACCCGACGGACGATAATGGTACGTTTGCCGACCGGGGCGATAAGTACTCCGCCGCGTTTTACTACGAAGACGACGAGCAACGCGCCATTATTGAGAATCTGATTACTGAAGTTAACGCAAATGGTCCGTACGGTACATCGCTAGCGATTGACGTCGAGCCGCGGCCGCAGTTTTGGCCAGCTGAAGATTTCCACCAAGACTATTACAAGGGTGCGCTCAGCCAACTCAAATACAAGTACTATCGCAACGCTAGTGGCCGCGACGACTTTATCGAGGAGCATTGGGGTGACGACAAAACCCCAACCTTACCGTGGCGCACAACTACATCTGACCCAGCCTCTATGAACACGTACCCCTGGAGCAACTACCAAAAACCAGATCAAGATACGCTGGCTGCCACGCTCGATTCGCTAATATACAAAGTGACACAGCGCGATGGCACGGAGCGAGCTGGGAGTAGCCCACTCGACAAGATTTACGAGCCCGGAATTTATGTTGACATACTCTCGGGTGAGCCACTCTTCTCTTCGCGCGATAAGTTCGATTCAGGTACTGGCTGGCCGTCGTTTGTAGCACCCATTACTGCGAACGCCGTAACCGAACACGAAGACCGCAAGCTGTTTGTCACACGAACCGAAATTCGCTCTGCGATTGCCGACAACCACCTCGGTCACGTCTTTACTGACGGCCCGGAAGACCGTGGTGGCTTGCGCTACTGCATGAACGGCGCAGCGCTTCGCTTCGTCCCCGAAGTCGAGATGGCCGAAGCGGGCTATGCCGATTTCATCCAATTCATTTAACACCAACAATCTTTGTATCATGTATGATACAAAGATTGTTGGTGTGGGTGAGTGGTGCGGACTCCTTAAAGCGACTGGGCACAGCCCAGTCGCTTTTTGCAAGCCGTCTTGTAGAATAAAGCTATGGAATACGTACAACTACTGATCTGGAGCGTTTTTTTGTGTCTCGCCCTGTTTTCTCTGATTCGTGGAGCTGACCTCTTTGTGGCCGGCGCTAAACAAATGGGCGCCAGCTTGGGTATGAGTAAATTTGCCATCGGTGTACTGATCGTTGGTTTTGGTACCTCATTGCCAGAATTAGCTTCGTCTATCGCTGCGGTGCTGGAGGGCAGCACCGAGATTGTCCTCGCGAACGCAGTTGGCTCAAACATCACCAATATCCTTTTGGTAGCCGGCTTGTTAGCTGCCATGGGAGGCCGCATTGTGATTAAGCGCGACCTGATTAAAACTGAGCTGCCCATTTTTTTTATTGCGACCGTTCACTTCATCTTCGTCATTCTTGATGGGGTGGTCGATCAGCTTGAGGGAGTGTTGCTTCTTGGTACTTTTGCTGCCTACATGTGGTACCTCTTTTCTGAGGCGGAGGAAGAAGACTCGGTGGAGCTTGGAGGGTTGGGTCGTCGGCCACGCCTTAAGGTACAGTCGCTGGTGTTTATCCTGCTGGGTGTAGCGGCAGTTCTGGTCGGCGCTAAGTTTACCGTCGAGATGGTTGTAAACATTGCCACCGTAATGGCAGTACCAATTGGACTTATCTCGATTGCCGCCATTGCGCTTGGTACCTCGCTGCCGGAGTTGTTTGTATCACTTCAAGCGCTTAAAACTGGCGAGGCTGAGTTGGCCATCGGTAACATCTTTGGTTCAAACGCTTTCAATATCTTGATGGTGGTCGGCGTACCAGCAGTAATGGCGCCGCTCGTTGCTGACGAGGTTGTCATGCAACTTGGTGTCGGCATCCTGCTGGCTGCGTCAGCCATCTTCTTTGTAAACGGCCTCGCGCGGCAAATTATGCGCTGGGAGGGCGTGATGATGCTACTTTTCTTTGCGTTTTTTCTCATAAAACTTGTCGACTTCATTTAGCATTCTTGCCAAAATAGCGAATCTGCACTGGCTTCAAGATTTTTCCTCCAGCGCTGTATATTGAATACGTCTTAGTCATAAAAATTTCTCCAACCAGCACACCTTCATCAATTTTGAAAAGAATGTATGGTTTTGTGATAGCCTTCGGATATGGAGCGGCCAGAATTACTGCTGATCGATAAACCAACCGGCATTACGTCTTTTGATGTGATCCGTGAGCTGCGCAAGCGTACAGGGATAAAAAAATTTGGCCACGCCGGGACACTCGACCCAGCTGCCACAGGGCTCATGCTGATTGGGGTTGAGCAGGGTACAAAAAAGCTCACTGAGTACATTAAGCTCGATAAAGAGTATGTCGCTGAAGTTGCTCTTGGCGAGAGTCGTACTACCGGTGATTTAGAGGGGGAGATTGTCGAGGAAGCGGCGACTGTCACCGTGAGCGAAGAAGAAGTGCAAGCGGCGCTGGCTGACATGACCGGCAGCCTGCGACTGCCGGTCTCTGCCTACTCAGCCATTAAAAAAGACGGTGTACCAATGTACAAACGAGCTCGCGCAGCTGAGAAAGCGGGGGAGACGGTAGAAGATGTGCCAGTGCGCGACATGGTAGTTCACGAAGCGGAACTTTTAGGTATGTACCACAAAGTTGTGCAAGGCACCGAACGGGCGGTGGTCAAAATCCGCTTTACCGTTGGCAGCGGCACGTACATCCGCAGCTTAGGCGAAGAACTCGGTCGACGACTTGGGTACCCAGCCACGCTCGCGTCGCTCCGGCGGACAAAAGTGGGGGAGTTTCGTGTTGAAGATGCGCATCAACTCGAGGATTTTTAAAACAATTTACCCCGGCTCGCTTTCGCTCGCCGGGGTTTCTTGCCTTACCTCAAGGCAATTATTGTAGTTGGGGTTGTGCGACCTCCACTCTGTAGAGCCAGCTCGCCACCCGAAGCGAAGACGGGTAAACCGACCTGCCGTCCTGGACGGTCAGCCAGTAGCCGCCGAGCTTTCCTGACCGCACGCTGACATTGCTGTCGTGTACGGTGCGGAGAAAGTCGGCCACCTCTGCCACCAGGCTGACATCTTCGCTGTCAATCAGGACACTTGGTTTCTCGATGTCGCAGAGATTCCTTGGTACTGATTGAGATTGGTAAAAAAGTACTTTTGTCATTTGTTCACCTCAGTTTTTTATGACCCCCCAGGTAAGCGCAAATATTTAAACAATTAATTTAAAATTAGTCAACCAGATATGACGAAACCCGGTTGGATCCGGGTTTCTTGCCATTTTCTACCTCAAATGGACTTTTATTATTAAGAACTAGTTACTGGAGCGTAAAGGCAAGTAGCATGCCAAGACGCAGCTTGTCCGCCCTCTCGTACTGAGTACGCGGGACTCGATTACCTCTCCAACCAAGCGCTGTCCCGAGCACTGAGCTATAGAAGTCACGTCGCTCTGATAACCAAGCACCTTCTTCCCAGTGCTTACGCAACACACAGCGTTTGAGTTCGTTCCAGTCGGGCGGATTATGCCCGTTCCGGCGTCCGTCTCCAGACAACCTAACATGCTCGTCGACGATTTCCTGACCCATTAGTTTGAGCAACTTGAGATCGTCGTTTCCTAGCGGGCTCAAAAGCCGTTGTGACTCAATATTGAGCCTATCGAGCTTGAGACAAAATGCCAGCTCGATCCGTTCTGCTAGGTTCGCTACTATGACGTGGGTACCGAGTGGCTTGAGCCGGCGGATAAACCACGCTTGCAGCTCGCGCTCAGCAGCAGCGATGTAATGGAACCGTTTATCGCCCTTGATCTGATTGCCGTTTACGTTAAGCACAGACACTGCTTCAAACCATTGCCGCAACTCTGGTTTAAAAACAACAGTTACAGGTTTGTCGCCGAAGGTCATACTGACGACGATGGCCGACTTAGTGTGGTCAAATGTGATTGTACTCATCCACCTCCTCCTCTGTTTGGCAAGCGGGTCAATATTTAACCATATGATCGCGCAATGTAAAGAAAAAGCCCCGAAGGGCAAGTGAGTTTCCTAGAGAGCGCAGGTGTGACAAACCTAATCCTCAATAAGCTGAGGGTCTGCGATGGCGTCCAAAGCCCGATTCAGCTTATCTAGACGCTCCTTGTGGATCTGTTCTGCGCTCTGAAGCGGTCTGACAGTCTGGTGTGTCCCGACGTCTCCACCGAAGAGGTCAATCTCGACTGACTTATCATGATCAAGAGTTGCAGTGGCGGTTGCCATATCAATCTTGAAACATGAGGTCACATCGATGCTGGCGATTTCGACCAACGTGCCATCAATGGAAATATCGCCAGTCACCCCAGCATGCTTAAGCTCTGCCTTGAGCTGTAACAGATCTCGCATTTCGAGTTTTGGTTCAGCCAGGTCACCGGTATCAAAAAAGGATGGATTTTCTAAGCTCATGCTCGTGCCTCTATTCTAATACTTCTTCCACGACCATCTTAACAACACTTCCATCGGCTTGTCCAGCAGTTTCTTTCATAACAGCACCTATAAGGATGCCCATTTTGCTCTTATCTTCGATACCAAGCTCAGCCATTTTGGCTTCGGCGATAGGGCGAATCTCATCTTGGCTCATCATTTGCGGCAGGTAACTCTCGAGCACCGCCAGTTCTTCTTTCTCTGGCTCGGCCAGCTCGGGGCGGTTGGCCGCCTCGTACTGCTCGATTGAGTCTTTGCGCTGCTTGGCTAAGCGCTTAATAACATTGTCGGTAGCAGCATCATCGAGCAAATCTTGCGGTGTTCCGCCAGTGGCGACCGACTCGTTGGTGAGCGCGGTTAAAATACTCCGCACGGTGCGGAGCTTTACCGCATCTTTACTCTTCATAGTCTCAGGCAGGGACGCTTTTATCGCTTCGTGGCTGGCCATAACTCAAAAATATTAGAAATAGTGTTGGTATAATACCACCATATTGTGATCTTGTATGGCCCGTTCTTCTACCGAGACGAAGCGAGTAATTCGTGAACACGAGGCAATTCCTGCCGCCTACGCGTGGCACGCTCACGATCACCGCGAGGTGCTGCAAATGGTGCAAAGTAGCGAGGTTGGGTTAACGCAGGCAGAAGCCCACCGACGTTTAGCTGAGGAGGGGCGAAACGAATTTACCGAAGTATCTGGGCCTAATGTATTTACGCGACTACTGGCGCAGCTGACTAGCCCGTTGGCGTTTGTGCTGCTATTGGCATGTGGGGTAACCGTCCTGCTGGAGGAGTACGTAGACGCTGCCGTGATTGCCATCGCACTCTTGATTGCGGTTTCGGTTAGTCTCTACCAGGAGGATAAAGCGTCTAAGGCCTTTACTCGTTTGGCTGCCTCACAGGTAACACGCGCGGTTGTCTGGCGTGATGGGGAGCGGCACGAGATCGACGCTGCCGACCTGGTAGTTGGCGACCTGGTGGAGCTGCAGGCCGGCATGCAGGTGCCAGCTGACGTCCGCCTCACCAAAACGAAGCAACTTTCACTCAACGAAGCTGCATTGACTGGTGAGTGGCTGCCCGTTCACAAGCAAATCGATACCGTACCGGTTGGGGCGCACGTGGCAGAGCGATACTCCATGGCGTATAAAGGCACGTTTGTGGCCAATGGGTACGGCGTGGGGGTGGTGATTGCCACAGGTGACGCGACCGAGGTCGGGGCCATTGCCGCTGGGTTACAGCGTATTGAAGAGCAAGACACACCGCTACAGCTCGAGATGCGTCAAGTGTCGTTTACCATGATGTACATCATTGGGGCGTTTATTGTCGTTCTGTTCGTGCTCGGCATACTAGTTGGCCAAAGTCTCGAGACCATGGCGTTAATGGCTATTGCCATTGCTGTTGCGGCTATTCCAGAAGGCTTGCCAGCAGCCGTCACTATTATTTTAGCGGTGGGTATGGAGGCGCTTCTTAAACGCGGCGGCTTAGTGCGCAACTTACTGGCAGCGGAGACGCTCGGCTCAACCACGTACATCTTAACCGACAAAACGGGCACGCTCACACAAGCAAAAATGGCAGTCACGGGCGTTATTACTACTGCCGGCACCAACATGGCGGCCGACACGTGGGCAGGGGAGCGCGACATCAAACACCTGTTTGATGTCGCGCTTTGTGCCACCGACGCTTTTTTTGATGAGACTGAGGCAGGCCGTCTCTCGCGCGGTGAACCAATTGAGCGCGCTATCCTGGAGCGAGCCGAGAAGCTCAGTATTGAAGCTGCCGACACGTCGTACCGCAGTGAACGCATCGATTACCTGGCTTTTACGTCTGAGAACCGCTTTGCAGCTGGTTTGGCAACCACCCCGCGCGGCAACACCTTGTGTGTTAACGGGGCACCAGAGCTTTTGCTCGAGAAGGCGCACCACATTCTCATCGACGGTGAGCAGCATCAGCTTACGGTCGCACACCGGGAAGATGTGGTAGCTGCTATCAACGCCGAGACACGGGCGGGCAAACGCTTGGTCGCTACTGGCTACCTCCCAGATTATGGCGAGAACATCCCTGAGGGCACTACCGAAGACGCGCTCGAAGGACTCGTCTTTGTAGGTGTGTTGGTGTGCGCTGACCCAGTTCGCGCAGGAGTGCGCGATGCTATCGCCGGCGTGCAAGCAGCTGGCGCCAAAGTGCTCTTAATCACTGGCGATAACCCAGAGACCGCTCTCTCGATTGCACGCAAAGTTGGTATTGCAGGCGAGCACGGGTCGGCACTCACGGGTGCTGACATCGAGGGGTTGTCTGACGCTGAACTCTTGATGGCCATGGCACATGTCCACGTCTTTGCCCGCGTACTGCCGCGACAAAAAATGCGCATCACTGAGGTGCTGCAGAAAGCGGGTGAGACGGTGGCCATGACTGGCGACGGCATCAACGACGCACCGGCGCTTCAGCGCGCGAACATCGGAGTCGCAACGGGCTCGGGTACCCAGGTGGCGCAAGCAGCCTCAGACCTGGTGCTTGTCAAAGACAGCTTTGCCACCATGTACGCCGCCATCGAGGAGGGGCGGCGGATTGTGGCTAACCTGCGCAAAGTTATTAGTTACTTGCTCTCCACTAGTTTTAGCGAAATAGTTTTGATAATGACAGCACTCGTTCTTGGGAGCGCGGTACCAATTACCGCAGTGCAAATTTTGTGGGCGAACATCATCGAAGAGGGTCTCATGAGCGTTGCGTTTGCGTTTGAGAAGGGAGAGAAAGGCGCTATGCGCCGTCGTCCGCAAGATATTCACCAAGAGGGGATTCTCTCGGGCTCTATGCTCGGCTTTTTGGGACTAGTCGTGGTAGTGCTTAGCAGCTTTACCGTTGCGCTCTACCTCTACCTACGCAGCCTCGACCTCTCCGAGGAGATGTTGCGCAGCGCTATGTTCCTCTCGGTGGCGGCCGACTCACTCTTTATTGCGTTTGCCTTTCGTTCACTGTCGGTGCCAATTTGGCGCATCTCGCCCGTCAGCAACCGCTTCTTTGTTGGCTCGTTCCTCTTAAGCTGCGCACTGCTCTTTGGAGCGCTCTCGATGCCGTTTATGCGCGAGGTTTTAAGCTACACACCGCTACCAGGTAGTATGGTGATCTTGGTCTTTGGCGTTAGTATCGCCGGTCTCATGATGGTTGAGATCGCCAAGTGGATTTTCTTTGAGCGTAGAAGTTGATGTAGAATAGGCAGATGATTATGGAATACATCGCGGTTGGACTACTGCTCGCTATCTTAGCGATATTGATATACAACGCGTTTTTTAAGCAGCCCGAGACACCGCAACAAGAAGAGCAGAGCCTCCTCTTGCTTCAGCAACAACTGCAGCAGCTCTCGGATACCGTTGACCGCAAAATGTCTGAGAGCAACAAAGCAGTACAGGAGGGAAGTCGACTGCAGTTTCGTGAGAGCAAAGAGCTTATCCAAGACATCCAAGAGCGGATGGAGAAGCAGCTTATCGATGTGGTGCGTGGCGTCACGGAGGTGGGTGAGAGCAGTAAGCAAGTGTTTAAGGTGGCCGACCAGCTGCAGGAGCTGCAAAATATCCTCAAAAACCCCAAACAGCGAGGTATCTTAGGCGAGTACTACCTCGAGACTGTGCTCAACAACGTGCTACCGCCCGAGAGCTTTCAGATGCAGTATGGTTTTGAGGATGGTGAGATTGTTGACGCTGCAGTCTTCGTGAAAGGGAAGGTTATCCCAGTCGACTCAAAATTCTCACTCGAAAACTACAATCGCTATGTTGAAGCAGCCGACGGAGCTGAGAAAGATCAGCTTGAGAAAGCGTTTGTAAACGACCTTAAGCTGCGGATTACCGAAACCGCCAAGTACATTCGCCCAACTGAGAAAACCACCGATTTTGCGTTTATGTTTATTCCGCACGAAGGAATCTACTACGACCTCTTGTCTAACAAAGTCGGAGCCGGGGAGGAGGACCTCATCCAGCGGGCGGCCGGTAAGTACAAGGTGATAATCGTCTCGCCAACGTCGTTTTTGGCGTACCTACAGACGGTGCTGCAAGGTCTTAAAGCACTCGAGATCGAAGAGAAAGCCCAAGATATTATTAAAAACGTGGAGAAGCTCTCGGGGCATATCACCCGTTACGAAGAGTTTTACCAGAAGCTCGGCAATACGCTTGGTACCACGGTTAACCACTACAACGCCGGCTACAAAGAGCTCAACAAAATCGACAAGGATGTCACGCGCATCACCGGCGAATCAATCGGCGTGGACGTCTTAGAGCTCGATAAGCCACAGAAGATTGAAGAATAAAAAACCTCAAGATGCTTAACCTTGAGGCCTTCGAATCGCGACAGTTCTCTTTTGCGATATGTTCACACGTTGATATCTGGTCCAAAGGCGATTGATTTCAAAAATATGATCGATCGCCACAATCCAACGGCTTTTCAACTGCACTGCCGGCTCGTATCCGAAGACTACGAGCCCCACCTCACTTCGTGACCGGAGCATTCGCTCGCGCACGAACGCAGCTCGTTCGACAGCAACATTGCCGAATGGTTGTAGTCTCAATGTGAGACGGTCACCCTCAAACCATTCTTTGGGTATGGCGTTCATTGGACCAAGCCAACGATGTGTCGGCAAACCAAGAGAAAGACAGATCTTCATTAGGTGCTCCTTCCCCATGAATGTAGCAATTCTATTGCCAAATGCAAGGTTTTCCGGTAGTATTGCGCGCACTACAACCAAGCGAGCGAGGGTCGCAGCAAACATTTTGTTTGATATGACCGAGCGAGTGAAGGGTGTATGAATTCTCATATGGCAACTAATAACGAATTTGCAGTCATCAAAACCGGCGGTAAGCAGTACATTGTTTCACCCGGCGATGTTATTGATGTTGAGCTGCTTGGCAACCTCAACGAGGGCGACAAAGTAGAGTTCGATGAAGTCCTTATGCAGGGGGACACCGTCGGCACCCCAACTGTGGCTGGGGTAAAGGTAACCGGTACCTACCAGGGTCTCAAGAAGGGTAAAAAGGTCACCATCCTCCGTTTTAAGTCGAAGAGTAACTTTAGCCGCAAGGTCGGCCACCGCCAACAGTACGCACAAGTTAAGATCAACAAAGTCTAACAACAAACTCCCGCTTCGAGCGGGAGTTTGCTTATATAGAAAACGAGCTTGGCAGATTTGCCAAGCTCGCAAACATCATTCAGACAGAGTCGCACGACCCCAATTGGCAACTCGTTCGGACATCTCGTCGATGCTCTGCTGTGATAGGCGCAGCCACATGATGACGTGATGATCGTATACTTCTGTCCTGTCGACGACATCCAATCCTTTTTCTTGAGCCTCCCAGCGCAAGGTACTCCAGACCATTCCGAGGGTGAAGGTGTTGCCTTCCGAATCCACGAAAGAAATTTCGCTATCAGCCATTGTTGCAGACCTCGTGTTTAGTGTTTGCTCGCAATATTAAATAACTTTATGAACGATTTGTCAATGCATTCTTGATAGTGTCCGCGTCGGCATACTCGAGTTCGCTGCCAGTGGAGAGACCGCGGCCCAGGTGAGAAATCGTAACAGGAGTGTCTTTTAGCGTGTCTTCGAGCAGTTTTTCCACGTAGCGGCTGGTGTTCTCACCATCGGGGTTAACGGCAAAGCCAAGAATAACCTCAGTGAGCTCTTGCCCGAGTCGCTCTTCGACGACGTGTTTGAGGCCGTTGCCGCGCAGCTTGTTTTGCTCTTTTTTATCCAAAAGGGGGAGGGTGCCGCCGAGCACAAAGTAGAGGCCATCGTACACTCCCGAACGCTCAATGGCGGTTATGTCGTTGTCTTGGGAGATCACCATAAGTTTGGTACGGTCGCGCTCGCCGTCGCTACAAATATTACACTCGTTACCCCCACCATTGCGGGCGAAAAACCGTCGACAACTAGTGCACTCGATAACGCTCCCTTGCAGGTCGGCGATAAGCTCAGAAAGCTCCCGCGTGTCTGTCTCGGGTAGGGTGAGGATATGAAAAGCAAAACGTTTGGCTTGACGAGCCCCAATGCCAGGAAACTGTTCAAACAGACGAATGAGCTTGTCGAGATTAGACATAAAACACCATAGTACCATACGTAAGAAGACGCCAGCTCCCCGGGAGTGACGTCTTTGAGAGAAGGTTTTCATCAATCTTCAGCAGCGTTTTGATCCAGTGCTGCGTTCGATTGAATTTTGATACTGCCCCAGGGACAGGTGCTTGCACGCAGGTAATATAACCCCAGTACAAGCGAAAAGTCAAGTATCAAAAATCTTCATCAGCACCAGTCGCAGCTGTGCTCGCGTGGTGGGTGTCGAGGTTGAGGAAACGCACATGCTGGGCGTCGAAGTAGAGCTCCGCTTTGCCAACCGGGCCGTTACGATGCTTCTCGACCAGAATTTCAGCGATGTTTGGTCGCTCGCTCTCGGCTTCTTTGTTCATCTTATCTTCGCGGTGGATAAACATCACGACGTCGGCGTCCTGCTCGATAGAACCTGAGTCGCGCAAGTCAGAAAGGCGAGGTTTACCACCACGTTGCTCCACCGCTCGGGAGAGCTGTGAGAGGGCAACTACCGGTACGTCGAGCTCGCGAGCCAGGATCTTAAGCGAGCGAGAGATCTCGGTTACTTGCTGTACCATCGAGTCACTGGCTTTGGTTTGTGTTGGGCTCATAAGCTGTAGGTAGTCGACAATCAAGAGGTCGAGACCGTGCTCGTTCTTGAGCCGTCGCGCAGCTGAACGCATCTTAAGAATATTCGTACCTGGTTCGTCGTCGATGTGGATCTTGGCATCAGAAAGGCGCGCCATGGCTTCTTGCACCGAGGCAAATTCTTGGTCGTTGTTGAGTTTGCCGGTGCGGAGCTTCCAGCTGTCGACACCGGCTTCGGAGGCGAGCATGCGGTCGACGAGCTGCTGGTCGCTCATCTCAAGGGAGAAGATACCAACAGTTGCTTCGTATCGCAGTGCTGCATTACGGGCAATATCAAGCGCAAAGGTAGTCTTACCCATCGACGGGCGAGCCGCGAGAATAATGAGGTCAGACTTTTGAAAGCCCGAGAGTAGATTGTCGAGGGCCGTATAGCCACTGGGGACACCACGTTTGTCGTTTGGGTTTTCGCTTAGGTGCTCAAACCGCTCCCAGGCTTCGGTCAGGGAGTTGCCAATGGTGCGGAAGGCTTTCGTGGTGGAGATGTTAGTTACGTTGTAGACCTTCTTCTCGGCACTATCGAGGGTGGCTTCGAGGTTTTCTGGGTCGGAGTAGCCGAGCTCAGAAATTTCGTCGCCAGCGTGAATAAGGCCACGTAAGGTGGCTTTGTTATGGACCTGCTCGGCGTAGTACTGGGCGTTGCCGGCAGCCGGCACCTGCTCGACCAGTTCGGTTAGGTAGGCAGCGCCGCCGACGCGATCGAGCTGCTTGTTGGTCTTAAGTTTACCGCTTAAGCTCACTACATCGAGCGGGTCACCAGCGGAGAAGATGCTAAAAATAGCGCGGTAAATTTCGCGGTGCTTCTCGGCAAAGAAGCTCTCGGGGTAGATCAAGACCGACACGTCGTGCATTGAGTCGGGCTTGAGAATAATGGCGCCCAACAGTGCTTTTTCCATGGCCACGTCGTGCGGCATGGTACGTAGCGCTTTGCTCGGTTGATTGGACTGGTCGGCCATACAGGTAACACCCAGTTTACCACGCAGTACTATCCGCGCCGACTGGTGGAAAATGGGGAGATGTTGTGTATAGTTGCAGCTAAGGAAGAAACAAACATGCAAATGTTTTCTACCAGCTCATTCCTTGAAGTGTTGAGCTGGCTGCTCTTTGTCTTGGCTTTCCCTATCTTGGCAGGATACTCCCTTTGGCGCATTTTTGGAGCTCTGAAGGCCTTCATCAGGCTGGTCAAGGGCACTCCGGGCGACAGCGGGGGTGACGACCATCTTAAAGAAGCCAAAGTCAGACAAGCCTGTCGGACTGATGCTGACCAGCACACCACCTGATGTGCTGGTCATTTTTTATACCTGGCTCACTTTCGTACCTTCCGGTGTATCTTCAACCTGATACCCCTTAAACTTAATAGCCTCACGTAGGCGGTCGCTCTCGGCCCAGTTTTGCGCAGCACGCGCAGCGTCGCGCTCAGTAACAAGCGCCTGTACATCCTCTGGTAACTCGCTGGTGGCTACCTGGCCAAGTAGCGCCAGTCCATCGGCCACGGGTAATGAGAGCTTAAGTTCAAAAACAGTATCAAACGCATGGATAGTAGCCAGCTTTTGTGGAGTCGACACCGTGTCATCTTTAACTAGCTCCCACATAAGGGCAACCGCCTGTGGCGTGTCGAGGTCGTTGTTGATGGCTTCCAAAAAGCGCATTTCGTAACCTTCGTGCGGGCTCGCGACTGGTTGTTCACCGAGCTCTTCGTAGACGTAACGCTTGAGGCGGGTAAGCGCCTGCTGGCAACCTGCCAGTGATTCGAGGGTAAAGTTAGCGCCGGTGCGGTAGTGACTTTGCAAAAGCCAGTAGCGGTAGTCTTCGGGCGAAAAACCTTGGTCGATTAGTTCTTGCAGCGTCAGCATATTGCCGGTCGACTTTGCGAGTTTATCGCCCGCGAGCGAAATGTGGGCATTGTGGAGCCAGAACTGTACGTATTGTTTACCAGTGGCACACTCGGCCTGAGCGATTTCGCCGTTGTGGTGGGTGTACATGAGGTCTTCGCCGCCAGTGTGAATATCAATTTGTTTACCTAAGGTCGCAAAAGCCATGGCGGTACACTCAATGTGCCAGCCAGGGAAGCCAGTACCAAACTTGCTTTGCCACCCGAGCTCGGCTTTTTTCCAAAGCGCAAAGTCGGCGGGGTGGCGCTTCTCTGTGTTCTCCTCAACTCGCGCACCAGCTTTTATCTGTGCAATATCAACATTACCTAAGACGCCGTACTCAGGGAAGGTAGCTACCTCAAAGTACACACCGTCGCTGGTTTCGTACGCGTAGCCTTTCTCAAAAAGTGTCTCGATAAGCTTGATTTGCTGCTTAACGTAGTCGCTGGCCCGGGTGTAGGTGGTGGCTGGCAGATTGCCAAACAGCTCGTTGTCGCGCTTAAACGATTCGACGTACGGGGTAGCGAACTCGATCATATTCTCGAGGGTAATTTCGTACCCTTCGCGTTGCATACCCTTCATAATTTTGTCTTCGCCAGCATCACCGTCGTCGGAGAGGTGGCCAAAGTCGGTAAAATTAACAGTGTGCTTAACCTGGTAGCCGTTGTAGAGCAAGACACGCTTAACGAGGTCGGGGAGGAGGTACGACGCTAAATTGCCGATGTGACCATGGTCGTAGACCGTTGGACCACAGCTATACATTGTTACCACCTTTTTCTGCAGCGGGGTAAACTCACGCTTTTGCTTAGTAGCGCTGTCGTAGAAGAGAATCGGAAGTCGCGGCTGTGGCGCGGAAGAGAAGCCAAACATGTGTGTGATTGTAACACTTTAGTTAGAAGGAGAAAGAGTTGCGGGTCGAAAGTTTGGCAGACCAGAGACTGACAGGATTTTCAAATTTGCTGGAATTTCGAGGAGGATAGTGAAAAATTGAATGAGACGTATCAAGTATACGATGATTGAATTTTTTCACGTATCGACAAAGAAATTACGTAAATTTGGGGATTCTGTCACATCCACCGCTTGTACTTAAAATACGCAAAGAAGCCCACCGACACCACCAACATTGCGCTCAAAATAATCCAAAAGTCTAGCGAGTGGCCGATGATCGGCATATTGACTGAATTCATGCCAAAGATTGAGGCAAAAAGCGTGAGGGGGAAAGTGGTAAATGCCACGATAGTAAGCGTCTTCATAATCTCGTTTTGTTTAGTGGTGAGGAGGGCATTATTGGCCTCACGCAATTCGGCGAGCGTTTGGCGTTGGCGGTCGACGCGGCGAATGAGGTGGAGGTACTGCTCGTTAATTTTAAGCACGTCTGGCTGGTAGCTCTTGGCAAACGCTTTGGCGATGTTGGTGTAGAGGTCGTTCAACGCGTTGTCGTGGGCACCCAGCGCTTGGCGAAACGCTGTTAGTCGCTGTCCTGCCCGAGAAATATCAAACACCATCTCTTTCTCGCGTTCATCAAACAGACCTGCGTCGATATCTTGCAGAATGCCAGCTAGGTAATCGAGCTTGCTATCGAGCGCTTTGTACATGCGCATGACAAGTGTGCAGAGCAGGTGACCACCGGTAGCTTTGGCGCCCGCCCGTTTGAGCAACGTCACAACCTCAAAGTCTTTCTTAAACTGATCGAGTGATTGAATGTCTTCAAAGCGGATGGTCACCAGATAATTTTTAGTGGCAATAAACTTTACTTCGTGTGGGTGGTTGATGTCGGTGCGCTTAACGATCGGGAAGTCGAGAGTCGTCTTAATAGCACCTTTCTCCCAGTACGTCTCGGTGCGGGGCGTCATCGAGGTTAAGTCGTCAGTAAACGAAAGGGGAATGTCGGCCTCGGCCATAACCTCACGGATCTCTTCTGCCGTGGGGTCGAGGACATCAATCCAGGTGAGATGGTGGTGCGTAAGGCGCTCAATCATAGCTGTTTTTAGTATACCCCACCCTAACTGGGTTGCCGGCAAAACCTGTAAATTACCACTTGTTTGTTTAGCAANGTGAGGTTTTTTGACTGTAGTTTTTGTCTCTTTCTGACGTGTGACGTCAGCAATCCAGTAAGGGTCGGGGTATACCAGGCAGGTTTTTTTGTTGTTTTGATCAGCTGTGTAATAATAGGCGGAATGCACGAAGAAATTCGAACTCCAGAACCGCAGACCAACCCACGTTTTGGCCTCTACACAGTGATGATTTTGCTCGCAGTGGCAACCTTTTTTGTCGGCTGGCAGCTTGGCCAGCGGGAGGTTAACGCGGTGGGACCGCAGCAAGCTGGCCTGTGGACGTTCTTGTGGGGTCAGCCAGAGCAACCAGCGAGTGTCGAGCTGACCGAAGTCTGGCGGGTGTGGGACCTCCTCGAAGAGAAATTTGCGCCAGCCAGTAGCAGCGAGGCAATAACCGTCGACGAGCGGGTAGAGGGGATGATTCGCGGTTTGGTGCGCAGCTACGACGACCCGTACACCACGTACCTCCCACCAGAAGACGCTGAGCAGTTTAGCGAGGACATCTCCGGCAACTTCGGCGGCGTTGGTATGGAGGTGGGTATGCGCAACAGCGTCATTACCATTATCTCGCCACTACCAGACACACCAGCTGAAGGTGCCGGATTACTGGCCGGAGATGTCATCGTCGAGATCGACGGTGTCTCCACCGAAAACATGTCGGTGGACCGGGCAGTGCAGCTGATTCGGGGTGAACCGGGTACCGACGTAGTCCTTACCATTTTCCGTACTGGCGAGAACGATTTTCGTGATGTGTCAGTAACGCGAGACACAATTACCATTCCAACCATCGAAACCGAGCAGCNGGGNGATGTGTTTATTATTAAGCTGTACAGCTTTAATGCNCTNGCCGAAGCNGAGATGCAGAATGCACTACGCGCGTTTGTGCGTAGTAGCGCCACCAAGCTGGTGATCGATTTGCGCGGTAACCCAGGCGGCTTCTTGCAGTCGGCCATTAATATCGCCAGCTACTTCTTGCCAACCGGCAAGGTAATCGTGCGCGAGCAGTTTGCCGATGGTACTCCCGAAGAGCTCTACCGCAGTAGTGGTCGTACGTTGCGCCAGTTTGCGCCGCAAGAAATTGTTGTATTGATTGATGGTGGCTCAGCTTCTGCTTCTGAGATCCTTGCTGGAGCCCTCAAAGAGCACNACATGGCCACGGTAATTGGCGAAACGAGCTTTGGTAAAGGTTCGGTGCAAGAGCTCGTTGAGCTACCAACTGGTGCGAGCCTTAAGGTCACCATAGCGCGCTGGCTAACGCCGGCTGGCACCTCAATCTCCGATGGCGGCCTCGAACCAAACATCACCATCGAGCGTACCGTTGAGCAAATTTTGGCTGAGGAAGATCCGCAGCTTGAGGCAGCACTCCGCTTCTTGGCGGGGGAGGATATCACTAGCACAACCACTGCGACAACCAGTAGCGAGTAGTGGTTGGTACCGCTGTACCGAAAATGCTATAGTAGCGGCTACTTACGATAGGTAACAGAATTGAATGTATGCAGGTAATTTTGACTCAAGACGTCGCCAAACTCGGCCGGCGGTACCATATTGTGGAGGTGCCCAATGGTCGCGCACTTAACATGCTTATTCCACAAGGGTTGGCCATGGCTGCCACACCAGAGAACACCAAGCGTATTAAAGCGCAGAGCGATAAGGTTGCCAGTGAGCGAGCTGAAGCCGCGGCCGCTTTCCATGCTGCCGTCGAGAAGCTCGACGGAGAGGCAGTGACAGTAGCGGTAAATGCTAACCCAAAAGGCC
This sequence comes from bacterium, assembly GCA_002710785.1. Classification (GTDB taxonomy): domain Bacteria; phylum Patescibacteriota; class Minisyncoccia; order Phycocordibacterales; family UBA918; genus OLB19. The sequence continues at coordinate 16,606 of PAMC01000005.1, read as the reverse complement.
ATCTCTTTGAGGCACTTAAAGAGGACGCGATTGCAGCTGCGCTGAATGAGAAAGGGGTGGCGGTTGAGCCAACCCACATTATTATTGCTGAGCCGATTAAGGAAATTGGCACGCACGAAGTAAACCTCAGTAACGGGGAAGAGCGCATTGCTCTTAATCTCGAAATAGTTGCAGCCTAAGCGTATGATGAAAGGAGCCTACAAACAAATTGCTATCGCGCTCGGTGGTTCGGCCGTCTTGATACTACTCTTGGTAGCTTGGTACAACTTTGCATTTGATCAAGCTCCAGCTGCACCAATTGGCGCTGACGAGACCGTCAGCCCACTAACTCCACAAGAGCAGTTAGTTACTAACCCAGAAAATATTAACGCTATGAACCCAGTCGCTGTTATGAACACCAACTACGGTGTCATCGAACTCGAACTCTTTACCGATACCATGCCGGTAACCGCTGGCAACTTTGTCACGCTCGCTGAAGATGGTTTTTACGACGGTACGAAGTTCCACCGGGTAATCGGCGACTTTATGATCCAAGGTGGTGACCCGCAGAGTAAAGACGACAGCCTAGCCTCCCGCTGGGGAACTGGTGGCCCGGGCTACACCATTGCCGACGAACACGTGGCAGGAGAACTCTTAACTAACGCTCGCGGCACCATCTCGATGGCTAATAGTGGCCCAAATTCAGGCGGTAGCCAGTTTTTTATCAACCTCGTCGATAACTCTTTCCTCGATTTCGATAAAGAGCCACTTACTTCTAAACACCCAGTGTTTGGCCGCGTGATTAGCGGCATTGAGGTGGTAGACCAAATTGGTGGTGTCGCCACCCAGCCGGGCGACCGGCCGACGGAACCGGTGATTATTGAATCAATCGACATCCGTAGAGAACAAAGCTAACCAATAGTCTATGTATCATATATGATACATAGACTTAGACGGTAGACACACAAAAAGCCGCGGGCTACGCCCGCGGCTTTTTGTGTGTGGTAGCTACGCTACGACGTGGACGACTTTCTTAGTCACCACTTTACCGTCGAAACGCTTTTTACGCATTTCTTTAAAAGCGACAGTGCCTGGTGCTACCGCGTAGAGAGTGTGGTCGCGGCCAACTTTTACGTTGCTGCCAGCCTCGATCTTGGTCCCACGCTGACGCACGATAACCTCACCGGATGCTACGGCTTGACCATCGGCACGCTTAACACCCAAATACTTTGGTTGTGAATCGCGCAGGTTCTTACTTGAACCACCGGAACGTTTGGTTGACATACGGTATAATTTCTAAACTAAAAGTGGCGAGAGTATACGATACAAACGCCCAAAACACAAGCCGCTATGCAGACTATCCGTGAGTGGGGAGCAACCATCAAGAACTGGATTAACGATGACTTCATATTTACCTGTATGGTGTTGCTTTTGGTTGCAGTGGCAGCGTTTGGCTTAGGCCGCTGGTCAGTGCTCGAATCAACCAGTCAGGTAGCAGAACGACCGGTGTTGGTACCAACGCCGGTCGAGGCACCAGCTGCAGTGGCAGTTACGCAGGGAAGTGTCGCAGGGCAGAATGCTGTTATCATCGGCCAATTTGTGGCGTCTGTTAATGGAACAAAATTCCACGCACTCTCGTGCCCGGGCGCTAAGCAAATTAGCGAGCAAAACAAAATTTACTTTAAGACCCAAGACGAAGCTCGTGCTGCCGGCTACACCCCGGCTGCCAATTGTCCCGGATTATAATTTAGTTATGACTTTTGAAAGCAATGATAAAGGGTTGGAATTCAGATCAGAGACGAGGCGGATTGTAGATTCGTTTAAGTATCTCGGAGACTTTGCTTCCGACAATAAGCAAAAAAGAATACTTGCCACCGGCATTTCAAATGAATTAAATTTGGTCGGTGAAGTAATGGTTGATGATAAGGCACACTCCACACGAGCTAAGCTAATTGAGCTGGTCAACGAAGACTCCGTTCTCGAAACTGTTCGAGTAATTTTTGAGATCGGATATGATTCCGATTATGTACGAGCGACAGTGACTTTTAATCTGTTAAGCTCACCTGTAGAGGCTCACACCTTCGTCAAGCGCATGGCTGCAGCACAAGAAGATAAAGAATATGAATATAAGATGGATCCTGGTTCAGGTATGCACTTGTATGCACACATACTTGACTACATTGAGAAAATGGCTCCCACATTAGATCAAGAGATATTACATATTGTTGACCGTGCGAGTCCTATGGCAGACCAGAAGTGGAATGATAAATTTCTGGAACTATTACAAAAACGGACCTATGAAAAGGTCGGTTCATCTCGTTGGCAAAAATTGTATACTTGATACATGATTATCCTCGACATTGAAGGTAGTGGCACCGAGTACGACAAACATTCGATTGTATCGATTGGGGGAGTTGATTTTNCNAACCCNGAGAACCGCTTTTACGGTGAGTGTCGGATTTGGGAGGGTGCCCACATCATGGAGGGAGCGCTCGAGGTAAATGGTTTTACCGAAGCGGAAATTACTGACCCTGCCAAAAAGAGCGAAGCCGAATTGGTGGCAGAGTTTTTGAAATGGACCGAACCCATGGCCGACCGTACGCTGTGCGGGCAAAACGTCAGCTATGATCGAGATATGCTAAAGGCTGGTGCTAGCCGCGCTGGCCTCGACTGGGATTTGGCCTACCGTACAATCGACACCCATAGCTTGTGTTGGATGCACATGGTATCGAGAGGTCTAGAGCCGCCGATCGACTCCGAACACCGCCGCAGCGCGCTCAATCTCGACGCAGTCTTAAACTACTGTGGTATCCCGNACGAACCACAGCCCCANAATGCGCTCACTGGTGCGCTTTCACACGCTGAGGTGGCCAGTCGCTTACTCTATAACCAACCATTACTACCTGAGTTTTCCGAGTTTCCGCTCCCGTGGTAGCTGTTAATACGAAATAATTTGTCAACGAAACCAGTGGTACACTAGAGGGGTAAGTAATGTTGTGGAGCATGCCCCTTAAAAAAACCAAGAAAAAAGCCGTAGAGTTGGCTCAAAAAGAAATTGATATGCGCACCTGCCGGGTGGTAACCGACCTCTTGGACGCCGACGGCGACGCCATCCAAAGCTGGCGTATTTTCCGCATCATGTCGGAGTTTGTGGAGGGTTTTGAGGAGCTTCGCAAAATGGGCCTCGCGGCAACCGTGTTTGGGAGCGCTCGCACGCAACCAACCGACCCGTACTACAAGTACTGCGAAGAGCTCTGCGCGAAGTTGGCCAAGAAGAAGTTCGCCATTATCTCAGGCGGTGGCGGTGGCATCATGGAAGCGGCCAACGTCGGNGCGTTTAAGGTCGGTGGTAAGTCGGTNGGTTTAAATATCGAGCTACCGTTTGAGCAAAAGCTCAATCCGTACACCACCGACTCGATGAAGTTNGACTTCTTTTTCTCCCGCAAGGTGATGCTGGCCTTTGCTTCAGAGGTGTACGTGTACTTTCCAGGTGGTTTTGGCACCATGGACGAATTCTTCGAACTCGTGACCCTCATTCAGACCAAAAAGATCGAAGCGATTCCGGTAGTGCTCTACGGTAAAGAGTTNTGGACACCACTTCTACAATATTTCGAGAAAGTGCTTCTTAAGCAGTACAAGACCATTAGCAAAGAGGATCTCGATATTTTTCACGTGGTCGACGATGTCGATGAGGCCTACAACTACATCATTAAAAAAGTCGGCGATAAGTGTAAGCGTCAATACTAGCTATGTACTTAACGTTTAGCGACGAGCGCCAGNTACGACCAGCAGCTATCAAGCGTGGCGTGAAGNCNCTTAAGCCATTTGCNACACACCTTGCNGGCGAGCTAGCCAAACCAAACACCAAAACACCACTGTCCGCTCTCACCACCTGGAAGGATGAAGCTCAGTTGGTAGCGGTACACGAGGTAGTGGCCAAGTTTAAAAAACCCAAGCACGTCGTACTGGTTGGTATNGGTGGCTCGAGTTTGGGTACCGAAGCAATTCATGCTGCGTTAGCTACCAAAAGCTCACCGCAGCTCCACATTTTGGATACGATTGCGCCGCATGAGCTTGAGGCCGTGCTCCNGACACTNAAGTCGGTAAAAAAATCAACCGACGTTGCAATTTGTGTTGTTAGCAAGAGCGGCTCTACGGTCGAAACGCTCGCGAACGCAGAAGTGCTCATTGGCAGCCTCGAAGAACAGCTTGGGAAAGAGGTCTGGCAGCAGGTAGTGTGTATTGGCAACTCTGGCACCGCACTCATGGCGGCTGGNAAAAAGCGCAAAGCGCATCTAGTGGCGATGCCTAAGCAAGTGGGCGGCCGCTTCTCAGTGTTTACACCAGTTGGCTTGGTGCCACTGGCGCTCTTGGGGCATGACATNGAAGCTATTTTAGCCGGCGTGGAAGACGCTACCACCGAGCCGTTTATTGCTGTGGCGCTTGAAAACGCTAGTCGGCTCNACGCGCACCTTAAAGCTGGGGTTNGCCACTATAACTTCTTTGCCTTNGACACNCGCTTAGTACGCCTNGGCAAATGGTACCGACAACTGGCTGCCGAGAGTCTGGGCAANGAANAGACGCGNAANGGCAAGGTGGTAAAGNTCGGATTTCTACCAACTATCTCAACTGCAGTTGACCTGCACTCNGTCGGCCAGCTNTACTTTGCNCAATTTCCGGGAGTATACACCGACTTCGTAACCTTTAGCGACGACGACATCGACTACCGTATTCCTGCTAGAGCAAAGCTTGCGACAACACTCGCCAAGCAGACCCAACAAGATATTGCGACTGCCATCTATGCGGGTGTGATTGAGGCCTACCAAGAACGCAAGTTGCCGTACCGCAGCACGATCTTTGACGAAGGACTCGACTACTCNCTCGGCCTTTTTATGGCCACCCGCATGTTGGAAATTATGGCCNTGGCAGAACTTATGGATGTTGACGCTTTCAACCAACCNAACGTCGAGNTGTATAAGAAGCACACCAAGAAGATTTTGGGGATATAATATTTTCTATGAGTTACGTTCTTTTTGATGTTGGCGGTACCAAAACCCGAGTGGCAGTCAGTGAAGATTTGCAGTCGTTTAGCGAGCCGGCCAAGTTTGCCACCGCGCCAACCATGAAAGCCGGTGTCAAAGGCATTGTGACTGCCGTTGGCGAGCTTACCGACAAACCAATTCGTGGCATTGCTGGTGGTATCCGNGGCGCACTTAACCACGATAAAACCGAGATGGTGCACGACGCCGGNGGNGCACTGACNGGTTGGGAAGAGCAGCCGCTCTCNAAAGAACTTAAGAANGCNCTNGGCGGGGAAGTGTACTTAGAAAACGATGCTGCGCTTGTTGGTATGGGCGAGACCCACTTTGGTGCCGGTGAGAACGAGCAGATTGTGGTGTACCTCACGGTAAGCACCGGCGTTGGCGGAGCAAAAATTGAGCACGGCGCCGTCGATGAGTATCACTACGGCTTTGAACCTGGACACCAAATTTTGGACGTTGATCACACCATACTAGGAGAGGGAGAGGAGCCGACACTGGAGAATCTTGTCTCTGGCTCAGCGCTTGAGCGACGCTTTGGCATGAAGCCGTATGAAATTCCGCAGAGTGATAAAGTCTGGGACCAGCTTGCGTACTACTTGGCGCATGGTTTNCGAAATACCATTTTGTATTGGTCGCCCGATGTTATTGTGTTGGGCGGCTCGATGATTGTTGGTGACCCACGAATATTACTTAACGACATTATTCGCCACACTGACGCAGTGCTCGAGGGCGTTGTGCCGCTGCCGTCGATCGTTGATGCGACATTAGGCGACGTGGGAGGACTCTACGGTGCCATGGCTTTACTGCAGCAGCGAGTGTAATCTCACAGCAATTACCGCGTTGTGCTGCGCAAAATAATTCTCACCGTACAAGTCCGTACGACTCGTATTATTTTACTCGCACGCTTTGTACTTGCTGCGACCTAACACTCGCTTACGTTGCGATATCTCTCTTAGATAGGGGGTGATTAGGAGATATTTTCTTTGAAATACTCGTAGAGTTCTTGGTACACGTGGACTTTGTACGGTGGCGGTACAGTGAGCGCTTCCTCCCAAGATACCCACTTAACATCGTTAAACTCGTGGTCGGTTGCTGTTGCTAGATCGATCTCGATACCATCTTTAAGTTTAAGGTAAAACCATTTGTGTACTTGGCCCAAACGATCTGGGTTAGGTTGGTTAGGCGAGTTGAGAATTTCTGTTGGGTAGACCTGGAGTGTCCACTCCGGGTACTCTGCTACGCTTGAGAAATCTTCTCGTGATAAGCCGGTTTCTTCTGCAAGCTCCCGCCATAGAGTTGTCTCAACCGATTCACCCGCATCGATGCCACCTTGCTGAAACTGCCACGTGCCAATGGGCGGAACCTGACGACGAAAGAGCGCCACCTCGCCGTTGCTGCGGTGAATTACGGTGCCGACGCCAGCCCTGAAGTGTCTACCAATCATACAGTGGCTCTAGTATACTAGAATGGTATTCATTAAACTCACTTGCTATGCCTTGGATCATTATTGCCGTCATTGTCATTGTCCTCCTGTCGTTTTTACGCGAGGTCAAGCAGTACGAACGTGGAGTTGTGCTCACCATGGGTAAGTACAGCGGCATGCGCAGCCCTGGCTGGAGTATCATCGTGCCGGTCTTTCAAAAAATGGAGAAGGTTGACCTGCGTGTGAAGGCTGTCGACGTACCCGACCAAAAGGTGATTACCCGAGACAACGTCTCGGCCAGCATCAACGCTGTGATCTACTACAAAGTAGCCGACGCTGCCAAAGCCGTTTTGGAAGTAGAGAATTTCCGCTACGCAGTCTCGCAACTTGCGCAGACCACCATGCGTAACGTCGTCGGTAGCGCTGAGCTCGATGAGGTGCTCGCTGAGCGCGATAAGCTCTCAGAGCAAATTCGCACCATTATCGACACCGAGACCGACCAGTGGGGAATTAAAGTCGACAACGTTGAGCTCAAAGACTTTTTCTTGCCGGAGGATATGGAGCGTACGATCGCCAAACAAGCCGAAGCAGAGCGTGAGCGTCGCTCAGTGATTATTAAGGCGGAAGGGGAGGTGGCAGCCGCTGAGAACATGGCAAAAGCGGCACACATGCTCTCTGAGGCACCAGGCGCCCTCCATTTGCGTACGCTGCAGAGTCTCAACGATCTGTCCTCTGATCAGTCAAATACCGTAGTGTTCGCCACTCCAATTGAGGTACTACGGGCCGTGGAGAGTGTAAAAGACTGGCTCGACGTAAACACCAATGCAAAAGCCAAAGAGGTAAGCCAGTAGGGGAGCTGGGCACTAAAAACAGTTTCTTTTTTGCTAAATTGACAAAATGCAAATATTGTGATATAGTCATAATATTCTGCAAAATGTGATAGTATTTTGCGGTTGCTCGCCGGTGGCGAGTTTTGTTAAATAAGACCAACGGCTTATTATATCCACCCTAATCTCAGCGGTAATCGCTGTATCGGGAGCAGGGACGTCTCTGAACGAAACTGCGTATGGCTCTATCACAACAGAAGTAACTGTAGACGTTGCCACATCGGTTCAGTCGACCGAGGCAGCGGTCCGCAACTACTTCGCCGATATTCCGGTCATGATCCAGGTAGCTCGCTGTGAATCAACATTCACACACACGCTAGCAGATGGATCAGTCCTCAAAGGTCGAGTCGACAACCGCGACACTGGTGTGATGCAAATCAACACCTACTACCACGGTGCTACCATGGAACGCATGGGGCTCAACGTCTACGACCTCAAAGACAACATGGCTTACGCTCGCCATCTCTACGAGACACAAGGACTCCAACCATGGAGCGCCTCACGACCTTGTTGGGGTAAGACGCTGGCGTACAATTCCTAACGAAAAAACCGCCCACATCTGTGGGCGGTTTTTTCGTTAGGGCACTTACTACATTGAGTGGTGTTGTGCGGGTGTGCTGTGCGCTGCTGGTGCGGCGTGCGCCATCGCATAGAGGAGACCGCCAATAATTGCGAGGTTCTTAAACAATGACGGATCTTCGAGGTTTAGGTGTACGAGAGCAGTTGCGATGAGGGTAAAAAAGAATTAACGCTGCTGCTGCTTCCTCAACTTTGTACCCAATCATAAGCGCACCACCAGCACCAAGCTTGAGTGCGATTACGAGCCAAGCCACTAAGCCAGCTAGCGGGATACCGAGCGAATCGAAGAACATCGCCACATTCGCCGGGCCTTGCATGAAGAGCATGCTAATACCCGAAAAGAAGAACATAAAGCCAAGAATATTCTTCCGACGAGGACACCCTTGGTTTGGACCAGGGCGCGCATAGAATCGTTTATCATACGTGACGTTTATCTTGTAACGTACGTACAGTATACACCCAAAATTTGCCAGTTATGCTACAATGACGACCATGCAGTATTGACTCATGAAGTCTGAACCAGATTGTTTTTCGATCGACGACCTCAAGCGTGTTAAGCGCGAGCCGTGGGACGGTGTACGCAACTATCAAGTGCGTAACATGTTCCGCGACGTTATGGCAGTGGGGGACAAAGCACTCTTTTATCACTCTAACGCCGGCAAAGATACAGGCGCTGTCGGAGTCATGACAATTGCGAGTAAGGCGTACCCTGACCCTACGCAGTTTGACCCCAAGAGTGACCATCCCGATCCAAAGTCCGACCCCGATAATCCACGCTGGCTTTTGGTGGATGTGGCGTATGAGAGCCACTTCAAACACCCCGTTCGCCTAAGCGTGATGCGTCTCGACCCAAAACTCGAAGGTTTACCACTCCTGGCTCGGGGTAACCGACTGTCGGTTATGCCGATCAGCCCAAAACACTTTAAGTATATTTGTAAACTAGGGGCGTAATATGTCTGAGAAGTTCAAGTTAATCGCATCAGTATATTTGTTTTTTATCAAAGATGACCAATTTTACTTTTACGAAGACAAAACACTGGTTACGAAGACGGCAACTACGGCTTGGTAGCAGGGCATGTTGACGGAGATGAGCGGTTGACGACTGCAGCTGCCCGCGAGGCCGCTGAGGAGTCGGGAGTTGCGATTAACGTGAAAGATCTAGTATTAAAGACCGTTATGCATCGCAGACAGGAGGACGAACGGATAGACTTTTTCTTTTTGGTAGAGAATTGGGATGGTACGTTTACGAACGTGGAACCTCATAAGTGTAGCGAACTAAAAATGTTTCCACTCAATGACCTTCCAGAGAACACTATCTCATATATTGCTCAAACAATTGAGTGTTACAAAACTGGCCGCTTTTACTCTGAGTGGTGGAAGTAGTGCTCGTATAACCGTGCTTTCTGCCAATATATACACGGTATACTTTACACATGATAGAAACTATTGGCGCTGCCTGGCAGCGACATAAAAACCGGCACGTCAATGAAGACAGTGGCTTTGTCGAGCTGTTTATCTCCAAGCGACTCATTCAGGGAGCAGCCGCCGCTCTGATGGGGATTTTTGTCCCGATTTATCTATACGAGCTCACCGGACAGCAGTTTTACATCATCGGCCTCTATTTTGCCTTACTATCGTTTCTCTACGTCGTACTACTTGTGCCCGGTATGTACGCCGCTAATCGTATTGGTTTCTCCCACGCCTTAATTGTTGGCGCTCTGGGGAGTATTGGGCAGTTCGGCACGCTCTTTCTGATGAACGAGGCTAACGTGTGGAACTTACTCCCACTCCTAGCTGTCTGTATCGTGCTGTTTCGAATTTTTCACTGGGTGCCGTACCACGTCGACTTCACATTATTCACGCATACCGGGGAGCGGGGAAGAGTCGTAAGTATGTCGTTTGCGACCATTGCCTTTATGGGCGTGATTGGCCCAATTTTGGCCGGTTTTATTATTGCGCAGGCGGGGTATCAGGCTCTCTTTACTGTTGCTATTACGCTNCTCATAGCGGCGGCAATTTCTTATGCGTTTGTCCCCGAGACCCCGACTCACTTTAGCTGGGGCTACCTCGAGACCTTGCGCAAACTCTTTACCAAGCGATTTGTTGGCGTCACGGTCGGTGAGTTTGCCAATGGTGCCGAGGTCGCCATCACGCTTATCGTCTGGCCAATTTTTCTCTTTGAGCTCTTGCAAGGTAACATATTTGAAATTGGCGCCGTTTCGACTTTGATTGTGGCCGTCACAATTGTGCTCCAGCTTTTACTTGGCCGCTACCTAGACAGTCGTGAGGAGTCAAAATTTAAGACGCTTGAGTGGGGGAGCAAGCTCTACGCCCTGGGATGGATTGCCCGCATTTTTGTGCTCTCAGCCGCCCAGGTATTTTTGGTCGGACTCTACCACAACATCATGCGCATTTTTACCAAGACGCCGTTCTCAGCCATTCTTTATGACATGTCGGCTGAGCAGGGGAAGTACGTCGACGAGTTTACCGTGCTGCGTGAAATGGCGGGCCACAGTGGGCGAGCAGTGAGCCTCGTAGCAGTCTCCATTCTGACATTTTACGTACCAATCGCCTGGACGTTTGTCATTGCTGCCTTCGCCAGTCTCGCCATGAACTTCGTCTACCAAATTTCCCGGTAGCCACTACATCTCGTTGCCACCGCGGAATTTTTCCTGAATGTCGCGAAAGCGTTTTGTCTGTATAGATTTAATCTCCGTACGCTTCGTAGTTTTCAATTTCGGTCATAAAGTTTTCTTGCGTTAGTAAAGAAATATTTTCTGAAAATGGTTCTTTTCGGTTTTGCGTGTAGGTATCGAGTTGTGTTTGGGTAATCTCAGGGTTAGCCACCACTAAGTACAGTGGTTCGGTAAAGTGCTGGTACTTTTTCATTTTAATATTGATATTGTTTTGCATTGTGCGAGTGGTGGCAGGGAAGAAGATATCTGCACCGAACACACCACTTTTGGTATAGACATAAAAATCTACTCGCTGCTTACCATTGAAAATTTTCTCGGTGTGTACCGAGCGCTCGCCGAAGCGCTCCTGCAACTGTACTTCGAGCTCAATTTCTAATTGTCGTCCACGAATACCAACCTCATAAGCAATGGCACTACGGTGCGCACCAGTGCCTAGGTGTGTATCGGTATACCCAAGACGCTCACGCAAGGCGACTAGTCCGCCACAGCGTTTCTGAATTGAGCGAGCAGTCGGGAGTAGGTGATAGGTATCAACTTCGTGAGAACTGGGTAATCTACCGTGCTCAGCGATAAAAGCATCGAATCCTGCTTTAAGTTTATCGTCTGTCCATACACGCTTACGCATAGCCTACTTCTTGAGCGGGTGAAATTTACGGTGAGAGTCTTCAGCGTAGCGGTCGGAAGCGTGGACGTAGCGGGTGGTTGTCTCTAATGATTCGTGCCCGAGAAGTACCTGGATGGCGGCTGGGTTAGCGCCCTGCTCAGCCAAGTAGGTGGCAAAGCCGTGGCGTAAGCTGTGCGCACTGGTTTTGATACTAATGCCTAAATACTCCCGATACCACTTTATCTTCATCTGTAGGTAGTTAGCTGAGATGTGTTTCTTCATATTATTGGCGTTAAGCCCACGCTCAGCCACAAACAGGTAGGGGTTATCATCGTCGCGCAGCTTGAGGTACTCGCGAATGTGCCCCTCAGCTCGAGCGGTAAGATAGATAAACCGACGCTTACGACCTTTTCCTTCAACAAAAATTTTGCCGGAGTGGTCGAGTTGGCTAATCTTTAGCGAAATCAGCTCTGAGATACGCATGCCGCTCGCGAAGAGGGTCTCCAACATCGCTCGGTTGCGTTTCGCTACAAATGTATCTTTTTCTATCTCGGTCGGACACTCAATGAGCCGAATCAGGTCATTAAGCTCAGAGACCTGGCTATTGGGTTTGCCCATTCGTAATAGTTTAATAGCGTTCGGGGCTAACGGCGTCGGCTCGTCCATATCAACCAAGTAACTTAAGTAGCGGCGCAGCGATGTGAGATGTCGGTTGATCGAACCGGTTGCCAAGCGCTTGGAAGACTCTTCGCCGGTTGCAGTTTTACGATTTGGTGAGTTTAAGTACGCCTTGTACTGCTCGATGGTACGCTTAGTGACCTTACTGAAGGGGAGGGAACCCATTTCGCTATGTAGAAAAAACGCAAAGGTATTCAAATCACGCTCATAGTTGTAAAGCGTCTCGGGGGAATAGTTGTTGGCCTGAATGTGGAGGAGGAAGTCATCCATGAGCGGCAATTGGTTGGTGGTAGGTTTTGACATACAACTGCAGGGAGGAGTGTAGAGCGTACATGTATTCTATCAAGCGCCCAGGAACGCCTCACTATTAACTGAGTATAATAACTCTAATACTCAGTATTATACCTAAAATAAAGCTGTATTTCGCGTACTGTATGCCGAGCCTGTGTATAGCCCTTATGACGTAGATTTTTATTGTGTTTTCTATACAAAGGCGCTCATACCTAAGATCATGAATTTTTTGTCAGAACCATATTTTTTTGATTCGCTCGATTTGCATGTTTTGTGACACGACCTAGGTATCGCGATTATACTTTCAAAACCCTCAGAATCGATTCTGTGGCCTCGATTCCGAAGCCGTATACACAACTGTGGCGATTTTAAAATTTTGTGTGCGACCTAGGGTATGNGTACTTGGCAACCAAAACNGTATCGGATTTTAATTTCTCTANCTGTGCACTTATAACCAAAATTATTTTAGAAAATTTTCGANTCAGGAATAAAATTTCCAACTAGTTGATCTTGAGCAGATTCTGATAAATTTTTGACTAGCTGATTTTTACCTAGCGACCATCTGCCCGTCAATTTTCCAACTCGTCACTCGTTCTGCTGCCACTTTCTACTCCCTGCTCCCCCACCTCTCACTCTATTTACATATTGTGCGAACTTTTTACTTACAGCTCTGTTATTTCGTTATATCTTAGCAAGAGAAAACAGTAGTGAGGCTAAATGATGCGTAAAGGTACGATCACACACATATTCACCGCCCCAGGACCCCGGATGCCCATGGTCGAACGGAGTGAACCCGTGATGGCTCAGGAAGGTCGAGGTCTTGCACTCGACCGCTATGCCTACGGCCAAGGAAGCTACAATAAAGATGAGGTTGGGAGACGACAAGTCACCCTCATTAACGCTCGATTCATCAAAGACAGCGGCTTTACCCCAATTGAGACCAGGCGCAATCTGGTTGTCAGCGATATAGAACTGATGTGGCTTATCGGCCGTGAATTCAGCGTTGGCCGTGCTATTTTCAAGGGCGTGAAGTACTGTGACCCATGCCGGGTCCCACGATCTGCTGCTGATCCGTCACTTGACTTTTCAAAGGTCTTTGAAGACCGTGGCGGTCTCATTGCGCAGATCGTCGTGTCGGGCTGGATTGCTGTTGGCGATGACGTCGTCCCCCCCACGTAAGGGATACTGATCAACAGCCTCTCTTTGTCACCCACTACTCAGGTAGTGGGTGCTTTCTTTATATAATCACAGTAAAAGTCGCACTCAAATGAGTGCGACTTTTGCCAAAAGAACTTATCCTGTTCAGCCCACAAGGTCCGCTATGAGCGGACCTTATAAGCGGGTAAGTTCCTACAATCTTTCGATTGCACATTTATAATAACCTCTTTCCCCCAACTTTATACACCAGTTATCCCCAGGTGCTGTAAACAACTTTAGAGCGGCGGCAAGTAGTCGAGCGGGTCAAGGTACCCCTCTACAGCGGCAAATGGTGATTTAGCTGCACCACAGCTGGTAACCGACTTAAACTCGTTAAACTGTCGCACTTGCACCGCATCGGTAACGTAAAGGGTCCAGTGGAGGTGCGGGCCAGTTGAGTAACCCGTGTTACCGGTGTAGCCAATAACGTCACCTGTACGCACGGACTGCCCGCGCGTCACCCCGATGTAGCTTAAGTGCGCGTACAAACTCGAAAGGCCGTTTGGGTGGTCGAGCAAGATCCACTTACCCCATGAGTAACAACCAGGAACGATATCGGTGTTGCCAACGTCGCGGACAGTACCAGAGAGTGTCGCGTAGAGCTTGCTACCACTTGGTGTACCCAGGTCCATACCATTGTGCCGGCTGCCGCCGTACGCACCGGAGAGCGCAAATTTAGTGTACCCAAATCGTTGTGTGATGATGTTGTTATCGAGTGGCCAGCGAAAAACTGATGTCCCCGTAGTTGGGATTGAGCTCGGGTCGAGAATAAACTGGAGCTCTTGCTCAATTGCCTGTACCTCAGCCAAGAGCTGCTCACGGGCTGCTTTTTTCTCTCCAAGTAGACGCTGGTACTCACTCTCCTCGTTTTTGGTAGCGGTGAGGAGCTGATCTTTCTCAGCTTTGTTATTTACTAACACCTGTCGCTGGCCATTGTACTGGTCTTTAAGGTCAACCAGATCTTCGCGCTTTTCTGATTCTTCGGCCCGGTTATTTTCCAGATTGGCCTGCAGCGCCTGCAGCTGGCGCACTTGCTCCCCAACCGCGTTGCGGATGGTGTCGAGATCGTCGAGCTGCGTCCAAAAGTCAGAAAGATGCTCGTTGGTGAGAAGGATCTCGACCATTGTCTCGTCGTCGATTTCGTCGATGGTGCGAATGATTTCGGCAATAGCATCGCGGTTCTCACCAATGTCGCGAAGGGTGCTGTTAATCTCGATGGTAAGCTTACTAATCTCGAGGTCGGTGTTGGTAATGAGACCTTCTGTGTACTGAATGTCAGCGCTGATTTTACGTCGCTCAAGTTCCAAAGCCCGAATGGCTGCCTCTAAGGTAGAGCGCTCGGCGCCAACCTCCTGCAAAGCAGCTTCAAACTCAGCAATCTCTCTCTCAATTTCACCCAGTCGTGCCTCTCGGTCGGCAATCTGCGCCTTAAGCTCTTCGACCGTCTGGGCCGATACGGGTTCGCCAAGCACGACCCCCCCTACCCCGTAGCTGAGGAGCATTCCTAAGAAAAAGGCAATGGTCACTCTACGCCATTTCATACCAATATTTTACCACGATGACTACATGTCGTGCTGAGCCGCAAGTTTAAGAGCGGTACTGGCGTATTTATACACTTCTGGTCGCAAGTCTTTGTCTATCTTTTGCATTTCATCGAGTTCCGCTTGTGTCACCCAGACGCACTTCGCCTCTGCTGTTTTATCTTCTTCAGATTGTGGTCGCACTTCTCGATTTTGAGAGATAGCAACAAACACAAAAGCTGAATGATCGTGGTGTTCATTAATTTTGTGTCTATTTACATATATTGGCGGCACAAGATCTTGATTAGTTTTGGTATCTTCTTTTTTCCAACCGACAGGACCAATTAATTTTGCTTGTAAGCCGGTTTCTTCCCAGATTTCTCTCAAGGCCGCTTCGTTTGCATCTTCTCCTGCATCTATATGGCCGCCAGGTGCTCCCAGTTATGGTATTTGTCGTGAAAGCGCAATAACACAGCGTTATTATTGACGACATAGGTGTCGACACACAAATCAAGATAGTAGTTGTTATGTGCCATAGTCTAAATAATCACGCCATTCACTCTTGTCATAGTTTCCTCTTGTCCCAACACCCAAGAGCAGACAAACGGATCGGGTGAGCGTTCGCGGCCGGTGAGCGCCACCCGCAAGGGCCACAAGAGCTCCCCCTTCCCCACTTCCTCAGCGTATTCCCACAACGCCGCTTTAACACCCTCTGGTGAGCCAAAATCAGCGTTTTGGAGCAGTTTTAGCGCATTTTTGAGTCTCGGTAGCGCTTGTTCAAAAGAGTCGTCATTTTTCCATTTTAAGAGCTCCTTGGGCACCTCAGGTGCAGCGAACGCCCAGTCGTACTCCCCTGCTTCAGCAGCTTCGCGAATCTCAACCTGGTTATGTGTGCGCTCAAGTGCGGTGTCGGTTAGTTTAGCAGCTCGCTCCAGGCTAAACTGCGGTAAACTTCTAATCGTTGCTGGCAACGCATCCACGAAGTACTGCTCGCGCTCGGTTTGCGGCAGCAGTGCTAGGTACCCTTTATTCATCCACTTGAGCTTCTCTTCGTTAAAAGCACCACCCGACTTTTGGATACGTTCGAGTGAAAAAGCTTCTACCAGCTCCTCGCCCGGGAAGAGCTCCTGCTCACCGCCGGGGTTCCAGCCTATCAACGCTAAGAAGTTGCGCATAGCTTCGGGTAGGTAGCCGTCGGTACGGTACTCTAAGAGGTCTTTCGCTCCGTCGCGCTTGCTAAGCTTCTTTTTACCATCGGGTCCCATGATGGGTGGTAAGGTGACAAACTTGGGTAGTGGCAGCCCGAGCGCTTCGTAGAGGCTTAAAAATTTTGGCATGCTGGCAATAAACTCCTCACCACGCATAACGTGGGTGACACCCATCTCGTGGTCGTCGACTATGTGCGCAAAATTGTATGTTGGGAAGCCATCGGCCTTCATGATAATAAAATCGTCGAGCATCTCCTCACCGGCCGATAAATCGCCACGCACCTCGTCGTGCCACTCGCTGCGTTGTATAGTCGCTACCTTAAAACGTAGCGGCTGGGTGCCGTCCCACTCAGCAAAAGTCTCCGGACGATGGTTGCGAAAGAGAAACGGGCGCTTCTCGGCCTCTGCTGCAGCACGAAAGCCAGCCACCTCGTCGGCTGTATATGGGTCTGGGTACGCGAGCCCTTTCTCGATGAGTGTCTGGGCGTAGCGACGGTACACC
>PAMC01000004.1 GCA_002710785.1 bacterium | reverse complement strand
AGGCGCTTGCTACCACGGGACCAAACGGCGTGAATGCTGTCCCGGTTTCCATGATTAAGGTGAATAGTGACCGTATTTGGCCGTTTGATTTCTTTATGGATAAAACCGTAGCTAATGTTGCTAGTGACATTAATGTCGCCCTCACGGCATGGACTGATATGGTGGGCGTACAAATCAAAGCTGGGGCGGTGTACGTTACTGAAGGTGATGATTTTGATGCTGCCGTTGCGTGGGTAAAAACACAAAACCCTGAACGAGTCACCAGAGGACTACTGGTACTTACACCAACCGCTGTATTTGATATAAGCCCCGGAGGAGCGTTTAATGCAGATGAGCTGACGGTCTAGCTCGTCCGGAGCCATTGGTTACCCGCGCGATGTCTTCATCGTGAATGACGATCAATTCACTGTCTTTGGAGAGACGTACGTCACATTCAGTGCGCTGACAGCCAATGGCAATCGCTTGCTCAAATGCCTCGAGTGTATTTTCGGTTGCGTATCCTGCTGCACCACGGTGACCGACAACAGTAACCATACGGTGTGTACACAATTTTTAATAACCTATTTTCCTTCAATTTTAGCGGCCGCAATGCGGGTCTTCACGATTGTGTCGGGAGCAAGAGACATACTGTCGATACCCTCTTTGACCAAAAATTCGGCAAACTCTGGGCTGTCACTCGGGGCCTGACCACAGAGACCAACCTTAATCCCTTTCTCTTTACCAACGGCAATGGTGCGGCGGACCATCTCTTTCACTGCTTCGTTATTCTCATCGTAGACGTCGGCCACAATGTGACTGTCGCGATCGACGCCGAGGGTGAGCTGCGTCAGGTCGTTACTCCCAATAGAGAAGCCGTCGAAGATCTCCGCGAACTGTTCTGCCAAAATGACATTGCTCGGAATCTCCACCATCATGTAGACCTCAAAGCCGTTCTCGCCCTGGACGAGGTCGTTTTGTTTCATGATGTCGATGACCTTGTGCGCCTCGTCTAAGTTGCGACAAAACGGCACCATGGCTTTGACGTTGGTAAGACCCATTTTGTCTCGCACGCGTTTAAGCGCGGCACACTCCAGCGCAAAGGCTGCCTGGTACTCTTCGTGGTAGTAGCGGCTGGCACCGCGCCACCCGATCATTGGGTTGTTCTCGGTTGGCTCAAACAGCTGACCACCAATGAGGTTGGCGTACTCGTTACTCTTAAAGTCGCTAAAGCGAACGATGACATCGTTGGGGTAGAAGCCGGCACCAATCAGCGCAATACCCTCCGCGAGCTTGTCGACAAAGTACTGCGACTTATCCGCGTAGCCAATGGTGAGCTCGTGAATCTGATGGCGCACCTCCTCGTCGGTCAGCTCATCAAACTTCAGCAGCGCCAGTGGGTGGATCTTGATGTGCGCATCGATAATAAACTCCTCGCGCGCGAGCCCCACACCGTCGTTTGGCAACTGGGCGTAGGTTAGGGCATGCTCGGGTGAGCCGATATTCATCATAATCTTAGTGTCTGGCCGCGGTAGGTTACCGACGTCGGTCGTCTCAATCTCGTACTTGAGTCGACCGCGGTACACGTAGCCCACGTCACCCTCCGCACAGCTCACCGTGAGCTCGTCGCCGTGGTTGATGACCTCGGTCGCGTTACTGGTACCCACCACACACGGAATGCCTAACTCGCGCGAGACAATGGCAGCGTGGCAGGTGCGTCCACCACGGTCGGTCACAATCGCGCCGGAGCGCTTCATAATTGGTACCCAGTCGGGGTCGGTCATGGTGGTTACCAAGATGTCGCCGTCCTCAAAGCCACTAATGTCGGAAATGTCTTCGATGATCTTGGCGGTACCCGCCGCAATTTTGTTGCCCACACTGGTGCCGGTAATGACCACCTCGCCGTCTTCGGTGCGCTTGTACTCCTCAAAGCAGGTTTGGTCTTTTTGGGACTGTACCGTTTCGGGTCGGGCTTGCACGATAAAGAGCGTGCCGTAATCCTCATCGAGCGCCCACTCAATATCCATTGGCTTGCCATAGTGCTCCTCGATAGCCATCCCCCACTCGGCTAGAGTTAGCACTTGCTCATCAGTGATTGAAAAGCGGTGCTGGTCAGCTTCGGAGACGTCGGTGTCTTCGGTGGTACTGTCGGGCCCGGGGATCATCTTGAGCTTCTTAGCGCCGAGCTTCCGCTTGAGAATTGCCTTGGTCGGTTTAAACACTAGAAACTCGTCGGGGCTCACCTTACCCTGCACAATGTTCTCGCCGAGGCCGTAGATAGAGTTGATCATAACCACATCGCGAAAGCCCGACTCAGTGTCGAGGGTAAACATCACCCCAGCCGCCTCTGAGCGGACCGCTACCATCTGCTGCACGCCAACTGAGAGCGCCACTTTCATGTGGTCGAAGCCATTCTCGACGCGGTAGACGATTGCCCGATCGGTAAAGAGTGAGGCGATGCACATTTTGGCGTGCTTGACGACCTGATCCACTCCGCTGATATTGAGGTACGTTTCTTGCTGACCAGCAAACGACGCATTGGGGAGGTCTTCGGCCGTGGCTGAGGAGCGCACTGCTACCACGACGTCGGGGTAACCGAGCGTATCGCAGAGCTCCTGGTAGCCCTTGCGAATCTCTTCTTCAAAATCAGCGGGAAATTCAGCGTCGAGGATGATTTGCCGAATGGCCGCACCGCGGGTTTGCAGGTCAGTGACGTTTTGAACATCTAAACCATTGAGTTGCTCAGCAATTTTGTCGCGAATGCCGGCGCTATCTAAGAAATAATTGTAGCTATCGGCGGTGGTGCCGTAGCCGTTGGGAAGGTTAATGCCTTTGGGCGTGAGAGCCCGAAACATCTCACCGAGCGACGCGTTTTTCCCGCCGACCACGGGCACGTCCTCGATGCTAATATCTTTGAAAAAACGAAGGTGCTTATACATACACCAGTATTATGACACACCTCTTCAGTCCCGCGGATTAGAAGTGTGATTCTATCGCGACGCCGGTGTCGACCACCTCTTTATTGATCTTAAGTCCGCTCGCTTGGTCAACTTGGTAGACCACCATTTGGTTCATCAGCATCTCGAGCTTAGCGATCTCGCTGTCGGGAATTGAGTCGAGGTACTTCATGAGTGCCCGCAAGCTGTTGCCGTGCGCGACGATGAGCACATTCTCACCACGCTGCAGCCGTGGTAGCACGTGTGTTTGGTAAGCCGGTACCACGCGTTCGTACACCTCTTTTAGGGTCTCGCCGTTAGGGAATGGCACATCCCAGCCGCGACGAATGGCATTAAACTGCTCTTCGCCCAGCTCCTCTTTGACTTTCCACTTATCCATTCCGGTGTATTCGCCGTAGTTGCGCTCATTAAAGCCCGGCACTAAGACTGTTTCTACGTGCGCCAGAACCTCAGCCGCGCACATTCCATCGAGCGTTTCTTTAGTGCGCTTTTGGTCGGTGTAAACCGCGACATCGATGCGAATACCGAGCTCATCAAGCGACTTAGCGACCACCGCGCGATCAGCCTTCCCCTTATCACTCAACTCAACGTCAGTAATACCGCTCCACACGCCTTTGGCGTTCCACTCTGACTCAGTGTGTCGCAAGAGAATTAGCGTACCCATGTTTGTTTCCATACCTCAAAATTGTAGCACGCACCAAAACACACCCGGCGAAAGTCGGGTGTGTCCGCAAGCTTGATTAGAAATCCATGCCCTCAGGCAGGCCACGAAGCTCACCCTCAAAGAGGCCTTGCATCATGGCTTCCATGTCGACAAACTCAATGTCGCTCGGCGGAATAAACTGGGTGTCGCGAGCAATCCACGGATCGCAATCGTAACTCATCTGCTGATCCATACTGACGCGCGCATCGGCTTGGCCAATATCGTACGGCGCAAAATCTTCGGCGCTGGTTTCTGTCGTCTCGTTGTCAAAGACCATGGCTTGCGTGCCCGCTGCGGTGCCGCCCCAGACATAGGTACGCTCGCCATCGTTGATCATGTTTGAGGTGTAGACTTCGCCATCCGCCCGGGTGGTAGCTTCGACGCGCATGCGCTCATCGCTGTACCAGAACGACCCTTCGCTGCTCCCTCCTTCGTAGGCGGCCTCAAAGGTACAGAACACACTCCGACCACCGCCAAAGAAGTCGGCAAAGGTGCCGAGGCCCGAGAGCGAATCACGTTCGTCGCTAGCAGACTGCTCAGTGGTTGCAGCTGGGTCGGGTGTTCCCGATACGTCGCTTGGGGCGGCGGCTGGTTTAGCGAACATAAGATAGACAATGATAGCGACGGCCACCAAGGCGCCAATAATGAGTACTATGTTTTTCATACCGTTCATACAATATTTTGCTTAACCCCAGAGCATGACGCTCACGCCGACCACCACAAACAACACCAGGAAGTAGCCCGCTTGAATAAGGAATCGTTTGCGCTGCTGGCGTGCAGACTCAGTCGTCCACATAACCGCTGAGGCAAGCGCCGGTACCGTAAGGCCGGCCCAGAGCCAGAGCGCACCCTCAACTTCGTTCACGACGTCGACAGCTGGTTTGGTGTACACGTAGAGCACAAACACCATAAGGAGGGTGAGCACAAACTGGATCACGTACACCAGACCCATCCCTGCTTGCATGCGCTTGACCTCAACCGGGTTGTCCGGGTTTACGCCATTGAGCTTGCACCAGGCGCGGCCAAAGAGTGGTCCGTACCATAGCACGCCGAGCGCCATAGCAAAGACAGCCAGGCCGAGTACGAGGAGATAGTTAACTTCAATCATAGTTGGCAATTTATTAAATGAATAAATCGCTCTACTCTGATTTTATTATACAATACAAAATGGTAGACATGATATACTAGAGCCCATATATTATGGGTGAGGAACGCACTCGCTGGTGCACAAATGTTGCCTACGCAGTAGGCTTGCTTACCGCAGACGGTTCACTTTCAAGTGATCAACGGCATATAGATTTCACTAGTAAAGACATCGATTTAATAAAAATATTCCAAAATTGTCTTGGGTTGCAACATTGTAAAATTGGTGTCAAACGATCTGGTTCAAGTGAGAATAGAAAGTATTACCGAGTGCAATTTAGCGATGTACGTTTTTACCGCTGGTTGCAGTCGATAGGTTTACAGCCCCGTAAGTCGACGACTATAAAATATGTCGCGATACCAGACGAGTATTATTTTGATTTTGTACGCGGCCTATTTGACGGAGATGGGACGGCATATGCTTACAAAGATCCGCGATGGAAAGGGAGCATAACTGTGACTATCGGTTTTGCTAGTGGAAGCACTGCTTTTCTCGACTGGTTACGGAGTGGAATTAACCAAAGGTTACATACAACAGGATTCATCACTAACGGAAGTCGGGTGCAACAGCTTCGATACGGTTATCATGATGCACACAAGTTGTTCGCAGTGATGTATAAAAATAATTCTGCACCAAAATTAAAGAGAAAATTTGCAAAAATGAGAAAAATCCTTAGAATAGGCGAACCTCAAGTGTGATGTCCAAGTGGCGGAATTGGTAGACGCGCATCCTTGAGGGGGATGTGCCCGTTAGGGCGTGCTGGTTCAACTCCAGTCTTGGACACAAAACCCAAAAGCCCGGCGCTGTGCGCCGGGCTTTTGGGTTACAGTTAGTCTTTCTTTTCCTCGTCTTCAGTTGCTTCCTCAGCTGGTGTCTCTTCAGCAGCAGTTTCTTCTGTGGTCTCTGCCTCAATGGCTGTTTCGGCTTCAGGTGCAGCAGCTTCTTCAGCAGCCTTAGCTTCTGCTTCGGCAGCAGCGGCTTCTTCAGCCGCTTTTGCCTCCTCCTCGGCACGAGCAGCTGCTTCTGCCTCAGACTCAGTAGCGAGTGCAACCATGCGCATGCGTCGCATCTGGCGCTTGATCTCACGATTTACCTTCTCGCGGATGTAGTAGAGCTTGCTGCGGCGAACCTTGGCACGCTTCACAATTTCGATCTTATCGATGTTTGGTGAGTACAGCGGGAAAATTTTCTCCACCCCGACGCCGCTCGCGACCTTGCGTACGGTAAACGTCGCGCCGGGCTCGTTGCCGTGCTTGCGAGCAAGTACCAATCCCTCAAATACCTGGATGCGGGTCTTGCCTTTATCTTGAATCTTTTGGTGTACGCGTACGGTGTCGCCGGCTTTAATGCCGAGACCCTTACGATCCTCCATGTTAACTGGAGAAACGACTACACCATTGAGTTGTGTCTTCATAATAATTACGTAATTAAAGCTTAGTTGCGCTCTAAAGGTGCCCTAATCTACCACAGGGTTTAGGCCTTTTCAACAGCTTCGGGCGCTACGTGGCTGGCTCGTGCAGTTCGTCAACCGCTTGCTCCAGTTCGGGCGGTACCGGCGCAACAAAGCGCTGTTCCTCGCCACTGGGGAGCGTAAGCTCTAAGACGTGGGCGTGCAGCGCCAGGCGGGTTAGGCCTAGGTTGTTCGATTGCTCGCGCTTAGCACCAGCGTAGAGCACATCACCGACAATCGGGCGGTCGATGGCCTTAAGGTGCACGCGGATCTGGTGCATGCGGCCGGTCTTGGGCTTGAGCCGCACGTAGGCAAAGGGCTCAGTCTCATACTCGCCTTGGCCAATAAGCTCCCAGTCGGTTACCGCGTCACGCAGCGTACCTTTGGCACCTCGCTGCGCGCTGCGCAAACGCCAGTCTTTGGCGCTGCGGCCGATTGGTCGGTCGACAGTGCCCCAGCGCTCGTTCAGGTGTCCGTACACCAGCGCCCGGTACTCTTTCTTAGCCAATCGGTCGTGAAACTGCTGCTTGAGGTGCTCGTACGCCGCCGGCGTTTTAGCCAGCACCATCACCCCCGAGGTGTCGCGGTCGAGCCGGTGCACCACGCCACTGCGCTCAATTGCTTCGCCCGCCTGGTTGGTTTGTGGCTCGCCGACGCCGCGCGCCTCCGGCGCGCGGCCAAGCAGCCAATCCACCACCGTTGGTGCACTCGGCTGTCCGTCACCATGCACCGCAATACCAACTGGCTTATCAATGACCAGCACGTCAGAATCTTCAAAGAGAACGGTCGGTTCAAGAGTACTCATATATATATGTATGGTCAGTGCACAATACCAAAATCATCAAACACTGTCTCGGGGGTGCCCCACTCCACCGACACCGACTCGACCTTAGCCTTAAGCGAACCCTCGTGGAGGTGCTCGATAAAGTCTTTAAGGGTGTCTCGCTCACCCTGGGCGCAGACGAATACTGTGCCGTCGGGCAGGTTCTTTACGTAACCTGTAAGTCCCAGCTCGGTCGCCGCATCTTGCGCGTACACCCGGTACGCCACGGCCTGCACCTGCCCGCTAACTACTGCCTGAATTTCATGCATGCCGCTAGTATACGCGCTATTGCACATTTTGGAAAAATCGGTACTATGTTGCCTACCTGAATACAGGACCCGCGCGCTTAGCTCAGTTGGTAGAGCAGTTCGTTTACACCGAAAAGGTCGGGAGTTCAAGTCTCTCAGCGCGCACCGAGGTAACAGAAAAAGCTCACGACAATGTCGTGAGCTTTTTCTGTTAGAACGCAAACTGCTTTGCGTTCGTGCCTTGGTGCGAGGCGGAAGCATGTTTTTATTTCCATTCCTAGAAATAAAAACGGCTGAGCCGGGGTCGAGAGTACTTAGCAAAATAATTGCGCAGTAATTATTATGGTTAGTAACTCGTGACCACTAGTGCTTTTGAGCGCCGGGGCAGCGAGTTCTTATGAACGGAGTGAATTAGAACTGGCGCCAAGTCTCTCAGCGCGCACAAAACGTTAACCAAAAAACCGGCCAGCGGCCGGTGTTTTGTGCGACTCTCTAACCTATGCCAACGGCAACTCTCCTTCGCCAGAGATTTTGGTGGCGGCCCAGCCCATCAGGATACCGAGCACAATACCGTCGATGATAATCCAGTACGGTGAGGTAAACCCAAGCCACGCCACCGCTGGCAGCTGCATTAAGCTCATCACCGCCTCGTAGCTTAAGAGTACCAGGAGCAGGTGGAAGCTGCCGCCGATAATACCGCCGCGTAGCCAGAATGGCATTTTAAAATGCAGCACGGGTTGCTCTGTCATCACTCCCATAAACCCAATGACGGCACCCATCATGATGTAGGTGAGCCAGAGACCAAGGAGATACTGCACGCCCACACTAGCGCCCAGGGCGGGAAGCAAAAAGAATAGTACGCCACCAACCAAAAAGCCGATGGTCTTACCAACCGCCAGGCGGCCGGTAACGGAGTGTTGTAAAAACATAGACGAGAACATAGACTGAGTAATATATGTATCGTACCACCGTTATCCACACCACACCACACACAAACAAAATGTACAGGTGTATGGTGAGGGTAGGCACCGTATGTCGGTGCAGAAAGGAGACGAGATGGAAACCCACCATCCTCACAATCCCCAAAACCCCGCGGACAGGAGACCACGCCCGTCGCCCCAACAGCAGGCTGGCGAAAGCGATCAGTCCCCCGAGCCGCGCGCTTACCGCTTTACCGACTGGGCGGCCATCTGAAACCAGTCGGAAAAACGTAGGGCTCTCGCAGAAAAATCTCACCTTTTCATAAAATGGATTTTGTCTCAGCGCCCTACGTTTTCTCTTGCCCACATTTCATACTAAAGCCAAACCCCGCGACAGCGTCGCGGGGTTTGGCTTTATATCTCATGATTTTCTGCTATCTTGTTTGGTACGTCCCCATAGTTTAATGCAGTGAAGAAGTGCGGGGCACTTCTGAACCGGGAGGCTGCAGATATGAGGTACGAGTTACGTCCCCATAGTTTAATGGATAAAACGGGAGGCTTCTATCCTTTTGATCCAGGTTCGAGTCCTGGTGGGGGCACCGAAATTAGTTACCAGGCCTTGTGTCTGGTAATTAATTTTGGTCTTAAGGACTCGAAAAGGTTGCCAGATGTTTTGAAGTATGAAAAATATCGACAACCTGTACTGAAGCTGTAAGCTTCGAGTCCTGGTGGGGGCACCATAATCAAAAACCCTCCGCATCTTTGGGAGGGCAAAGTATTGAAAAATCGAGTTTGCGCAAGAGCCGCCGAAGCGGCTCTTGCTATGTGGCGGCACGAGCCTTTCCCGTTCAAGGCGTATTCAGGACCGAAGATCGGCTTTTACTTTCTCTCCAGCGAACCGGAGACGTATCCCGAACCACATATTCTTTGTCTTTCTAAAAGAAAAATACCATATCTTGTGTGACCACTCAACACTGTGCTTAGTAAACTAAGCCTAAGGATTAAGTCCCACCCCTCTAAAACTGTTCCAACGTCTCCTCACCTCCCGATTGCTCCGCACTCACCGCCGCCTCGCTATCGGCTTCCTCCTCACTCGATACTTCCTCCGTACTGGTCGCAGCTGGTACCGGCGCGTTTCCACCAATACGCTCAAACTGCAGCGCACGGTCGATGTAGAGGTCGAGTGAGCGGTCGACGGTGTTTTGCTGGTAGCGCACAGTTGATACCGCAGCCGGCGCGATGGTGTTTTCGATATTGTTTAGCCGAACGTAGACTTGGCCACTGGCTATCAGCACCACGCCCGCGAGCACGCCACAAGTGATGACGCCAATTCCCCACTCACGTGCGGGGTACACGAGGCGGCGCGGTGGCAGCCCACGACTGTGCCGGTAGACGTTTTTGACCATCTTTAAAATGTCGGCTTTTTTGATCATGATTCGATGTTAGTTACAACCACCTGTAGGGTGAGGCTGCCGGTGGTCTCCTCCGGGCTGCCGGCGGTGCCGCGCTGGCGATTGAGCGTGAGTGACTCAAGGTAACTGGCGTAGGGAATGTGCTCGAGCTGCGTCAAAAATGCATCAACTGCTGTAGTGGTGCCGCTAAAATTGTAGCTGAGCGTTATCACGTTGGTCTTGAGCGTAGGCTGCTCGGCTGTCTCGAGCCGTGTGCCGGTGAGAGTGACGCCGCGCGCGCTGGCTAGCGTTTCAATGTAGGTGAGAAAATCGATACTACCCTGCTGACCATCGACGATAAGGCCACTGAGTGCAGCGCGCTGCTCGGTTGTGTCATCAAGTAGCTCCGACACAGCGAGAAACTCACGCTCGACAGCGGCTTCGTTGGCAATCGTCTGCAGCGCCACCCGCAGCTCCGCCGCGTTGGTCTGCAATCGCAAGAGCAGCCACACCAGCGCTCCCACCAACGCGGCGGTGATGAGACTAACTATGAGCAATCGTTTGGTAGTAGCGGTCATAGGTTATTCAGGTTCGGCAACCACAATGCTAATCGAAAACGCAATGTCTTCGTTGTTTGCTAAGTTCGACAACGGTACATCAGCGGCGGTGAAGAGCGGATCAGCCACTACTGCGTCGCTGAAATTGGTGAGGCTCTGGCGAGTAGCGGCCACCCCAGCTACGTTAATGCTGGCCACTGCCGTCTCCACACGGGTCACGCTAAAGCGAGTGAGCATGACGGCCTCACCCTGCAGCTCAGCAATACGATTAAGGTACGGGTACACCTTAGGAATGGTGCCCACAGAGTACACGGTGTCGGCCAGCTGGTTGGCGCGGGTTACCTCTTCGGTGAGCGCACGCTGCTCACTGGCAACCGCCGCGGCAGTCTGGATCTGCGACTCGTAGGCACGCAACTGACTCTCTACCAACACAAACGACGGCGCGGTGAGCACTGCGGCAACGACGACCAGACCGCCAAGAAGCAAGAGCCACACGACCGCTACGCGCATCCAGTACTCGCGCTTCATGAATCGTTTAGCAGCTGGGGGTATAAGGTTAATCATAAAAAGCAATATGACCGGCGAGCGCTAAGCCAATAGCAGTGGCGTACCCGTACGAATGCCGGAGATCAATTGGGGGAACGGCCTCATCCAGCGAGAAGGCGTTCTGCCACACCGCAGCTCGCGCGGCAGGTACACCGAGCGTCGCCTCTACGTGGGCGGGGAGCCCCTTAAGGTTTGAGCTGCCGCCACACAGCACAACCGAGCGCACGTCGTGATCGGCCAAGCTGCTGGCGTGGCTGTTCCAGTACTGCAGGCGCAGCTGCAGCTCGCTCATGATCTTTTCCATCTCAGCAGCAATGATGGCTGGCACCCGCGGGTGTTCGCTCGACTGTGTGAGGCCAACGGTATTTTTAAGCGTTGTGAGCTCTGCCTCCGGTACGCTGCCGAGCTCCGCGCGCAGCGCGGTCGAGAGCTCTGCGCCACCAACATCGATGGTGGAGGTATACATGAGCGTGCCTTGGTGCACGATACCGATCCCCGTTCGGGTCTGCCCGAAGTCGACAATCATGTGCGTGCCGTGTTCGGCTGGCGGGAGCGTAGCCCGAGCAATCGCGGCGGCCTCAACCTCAAACGAGAGCGGGATGAGCCCCGCCGCGCGCGCTGCTTCGTAGTACTCGTTAATCGTCTCGCGGGCGTACACCGTTACCGATACCCGCAGCGGTTTGCGCTCGTCGGTGCCAGCGATAATTTCGTAATCAAAAAAGGCGTCCCGCGGCGAAAGTGGCACGTTCTCTTCAAGCCGAAACTCGAGCGCACCACGAATTTCTTTATACGGTGTGCCACGCTTAATTTCTGTCTCAAAGAGGTACGCACGCTCCTCGGGCAGCGACACCCGCACGTACGTGGCTCCCGTCTGGGTTTTGAGTTCTTTCAAAACTCCGGTGAGCTTCTCTACGTCGAGCACATCCCCGCGCGCCACGGTCCCTTCCGGAATATCAATATCACCCCACTGTTTGAGGGTGAGCGCGTGGTCGCTGTAGTCGGGGGTAAACTGGATGTACTTCAGCGAGGAGTCAGAGATATCGACCCCTACGCTCGGCAAGCGTAGGTAGTTAGGAACAGGCAACACTCTATGCACCGCTGTAAATAACGACATTAGCTATAGTATACGACACCGTCTCGTCTCGCATGGTGCCTTTCCAACACTCGCTACGTCAGCCACTGGTAGAGCAGGTACGAGAGGAGTAGGATCAAAAAGACGTACGCTAGCGAGAGCAGGTGCTTGCGAAAGACCGGGAGCGCGTGTGGCCCCACCGCGTAGGCAGCGTAGCCCACAAGCCCGAGGCGAATAATACGCCCAAAGATTGAGGCGATGAGAAAGGTGACAAACGTGATGTGGCTAAAGCCGCTGGCGATGGCAACAATTTTGTACGGAATCGGCGTGATTGCACCAATCAGTACAAACACGAAACCACTCTGGTCAATTTGGGAGCTGATGTGCACAAAGTCTGCTTGCAGGTTGTAGAGGTCGATGAGCGGCTGGGCGACCACATCAAAAAACCACAACCCCACAAAGTACCCCGCTATGCCTCCCGCGATTGAGAACACTATCGACACCGTTGTGTAGTAGAGCCAGCGACCGCGGCGCGCGAGAATGAGCGCCACCAAAAAAGGGTCGATCAAAACCGGGAGAAAGAGTGACTCGGCAAACGAAATGGCCGCCAGTACCGCGGTGGCGTAGCGTGAGCGCAGCCACCGTGCGCTGTGTGCACCCGCCTGGTGCACGTGGCTATGCATTCGAGAAATAAGCATGATGCTTAGTGTACCGCAGTCCCAGGTGGGACGTCTCGGTCGGGTCGCAAAAAGGTGAAGGTGTCTTCGTCCCCGACTGCGAGGATCATCCCCTGGCTCTCAAGTCCGCGGATGGTGCGCGGGGCGAGGTTGGTAATAAATGGTGCTTGGGTACCAATCAGTGCCTCCGGCTCGGCAACAAACTCACGAATGCCCGACACAATCTGTCGCTGCTCGTCACCAAAATCAACCTCGAGGCGCAGTAGCTTGTCGGCTTCGGGCACCACTTCGGCAGTCGTGATGGTGCCGATACGGATCGTGAGTTTGGCAAAGTCGCCGTACGAGACCGTTTCGGTTACGACATCGGGTTCGTCAGTGTCTGGAGCTGGGGTTGGTACATCATTCATACATTAGGCATCTGCACGAGTCAGGTAGCTGTTTAAAATTATAGCAGCCGCTGCAGCGTCGGTGTGCTCAGTCCGGCCTTGGAAGCGAAGGGCCTCCTGGGTTGAGTACTGCTCGGGCTCGAGGTGGACAGGTAAGCCAGTCTTGAGCGTGAGGTCACTCATGAGCTCAGTGGCCGCCTCGTGGATCGGGTTATCCTCCCCCGCCTTATCTTTAGAGTGACCAATGACGATTACCTCGACATTGTGCTCAGCAATTACAGCTTCGAGTTCGGTAAGGAGTGACGTATCATTTTTAACCACTGCATGCGGAAAAGCCATCTGCCCCGTCTCGTCTGAGAGGGCCAACCCAACCCGTTTACGGCCGTAATCGATACCGAGATGTCGCATTCCTGTATCTTAGCACAATACGGTATACTGTGGAGGCATGCCTGAATTGGATACAGATAAAGTGTTCTTTCCCCGTGGCGAGCAAGAACGTTTTATATCCCGTGCCACCCGAGCCACTGGCTTATCGACCGCAGCATTGGCAGACAAGCTGAAGATTTCGTCCCGGACGCTCCGTGATTGGCGAAGAGAGAAGTACCGAATGAACTACGGCGCCCTCTCCAAACTATGCAAGCTAGCAGCCATACCGCACCCCAAAAAACTTGAAACTAAACCACAGTATCACCACCTAAAAGTAGCTGGCCAGAAAGGGGGTCGTGCAACTATAAAAAAGTATGGCGGGATTAAATGTGATCCAGAATATAGACACTCGCAATGGAAAAAATGGTGGAACCAGAAAGGTCGCCATAATCTACCCCCACAATCAAAGCCTCTAAAGATCCGTCAACCCAAACATTCACCTGAGCTAGCAGAATTTGTCGGCATTATGATTGGTGACGGGGGTATGTCTAAACGACAAATTACAATTACTTTAAATCGCGTTGACGATCTGGAATACGCAGAAATTGTTGCCACAATGTGTGAACGCTTATTCAGCGTAAAACCATCATATTATCATCGGCCCGATTGCAATGTAGTAAATATTGTCATTTCACGTTCTTCATTAGTAATTTTTTGTCAGTCATTGGGCTTAGTGGTGGGTGATAAAATTCGCCAAAACGTCAGAATCCCTGGCTGGATCAGAAGTAACGATAAATATTTGTCTCGCTGTCTGCGGGGTATTTTCGACACTGACGGAGGGATTTTCTTTGAAAAACACGTAATCAATAACAAATCCTATTCGTACCCCCGGATAGCATTTGTAAGTGCTTCACCACCGCTGATTCAAGATATCGAACATGCTTTAAAAAAGTTTGGCTATAGCCCAAAAATCCGTAATAACAAACGGGTCCAACTTGAAAAAAAAGACGAAATAGTCCATTATTCCAAGTCAATAGGATCAAGTAATCCTAAGCACAGTAAAAAATTCAAAAAAATTTTGGAGGGATGCGAGAGTGGTTTATCCGGGTTGTCTTGAAAACAACTGTGTCAGAGATGGCACCGTGGGTTCGAATCCCACTCCCTCCGCACCTAACCAAAGCAGCCCAGCNGGGCTGCTTTGGTTTTGGGCGATGCTATACTGTAGGCACTATGGCTAAGCCGGTACCGCGCGAAGTGACTTGGGAGGCCCCGGAGCACCACCACGTTGAGAAAAACGGGGACTGGTTTTGGATTCTCGGTATTCTCACCATTATCGCAACAGTGACCGCCTTCTTCTTAGGCAACACACTCTTTGCGCTCTTGCTGCTGATTGCGGGGGTAACCACCGGCTTAGTGGCTAATCGCGAACCAGATATTATTCCATTTGCCGTTAACAACCGCGGTATCCGGGTGGCTGATACCCTCTACCCCTACTCCACCCTCGAGTGCTTCTACCTCGACGAAGAACACGAACGCGGTCCGCAGCTCTTGGCACGTTCAACCAAGCTGTTTATGCCGCTCATAATTATGCCAATCCCAGCAGAGTATATCGAAGAGATCGAGACCATTCTCGAGCCCCGACTACCAGAAGAACATCTCGAGGAACCACTCGCTAACAAGCTGCTGGAAATTTTTGGGTTTTAAGGTAGTATGTGGCTCACGCCAAGCCGGCGTACTGTGTTTGCTCCCGTAGTTTAATGGATAAAATATCGGTTTGCGGTACCGACGCTCCAGGTTCGACTCCTGGCGGGAGCACAAAATAAAGAGGTAGAAACGAATACTTGAAGTTTTGACGATAATTATTTTGGCGACTGCCAGGAGTCGAAAAGGTTGCCTACGATTTTGAAGCATGAAAAATTGTGTCAACCTGTACTGATCGAGTAAAGATCGACATTCCTAGCGGGAGCACCGCAACAAAAACCACCCTCAAGGGTGGTTTTTGTGTTTAATGAGAATACATCCTACGTCTCAAACAAATTCGGGATCACCTGCAGAGTCACGCCGGCCTCTTCGCCGTTAGCACAGCGAATGGTGTACTGCGTCTGGCGCTCGGCGGTAAGTGTAGCGCTGCCCGGCGTGCTGCCGTCAGCTCCTGCGTTAGCGGAGAGAACACAGCCAGGGTTGCCGTTCGGGTCCCAACTAAGCGTGAAGCTATCGCCCTGACGAACGATTGCTGGGTCAACGCTAATAGTTGGTGGTACGTTGTCTTCGANTGGGTCGAGTGGGCCCGTACAACCTGGNTCNGCTGGGAAGTCGATGAGGCCATCGCTATCGTTGTCGATACCATCAGAACACTCTGGTGCAGCAATAATCAAGCGCGCACTGTCGCAGGAGCGACCAGGCATATCCTCGTGCTCGAGACAGACGGTAAATGGTACGACGCCACTACCTGGTGTGGTGTACGCGATTGATGCATCGACCGTTTCGCTCGTGTTGCCAGCCAGGCTGGTGGTGTACGTGTCGCGGCCAACTTCGCTGCCATCAATGTCCACGATGTACTCGTACTCCGTGACGAGATCGGTTGTTTGGTTGTTGGTAATAAACGGCAGGGTGGTCAGCGTGGTGCTCGCGAGTACACGCTGGTCACTCACCTGCGGTGCAATGAGGGTAAGGTCGACACTCGTGTTGTTTGTTAGGATGTGCGTGTCTGAGACCGTACCACCACCGTAGCTATCGCAGGTAATGGTGTAGGCGATGTACTCGCCGTCACCTGGCTCGTCAATGTGGAAATCGTACGGACCACCCATGATTGCGTTCATGTACGAAGTGTATGGGTCGTTTTGGCCACTGAAGGTGGTGTTGGTGGTGCCATCTGAGTGTAGGCCAGTGCCGGTACAGGTACCAAGGTTAACCTTGCTACCACGCCACACCAGCGCCGCTTGGGTAGTTGTTAAGCCGGCCACTTCCTGCGGTGGGGTGACGTCGCGTATGGGGCCGTACTCAAATGAGCTGCGGTTGTTCCAGGTCACCATCGCAGAACCTAAGTCGACACTTGGTTCGGTCACGCTAATGGTAGTGCTGAGCGTATTGTTGTCTTGTGGTACCTCAATAATACAACCAGTGGCGGCTGAACAGCCGTAGCCAGGGTCTTCGGTACCAGGCACGTCAGCGTAGGCGATGAGGCGGTGCGTTCCAGCTGGGAAGGTAACAGCAGAGAAAGCAACGGTGGTCGACTCACCCGGTGAAAGTGAATCGACTCCGTTGACGTACCCTGTATATTCAACCGAGGTGTTGTCACCCAGGTCCACCTGGAGGCGCACTGGGAAGGTGCCGCTCTCGCCAAACGGTGGTTCGTCGATGTAGGCTGGAACTCGACCAGCACCGCTCACCTGCGCGGTCTGGCTACGACGGAGCCACGATACCGTTTCTCCATAGTTGTCTCCACCATCGCTCTGATTGCCACCCAAGCCACCAGC
>PAMC01000003.1 GCA_002710785.1 bacterium | reverse complement strand
TCGAGAATAAGACCACCAGCAAACGCACCGATAATCGGTGCTAGGCCGAGCTGACCGGCCGCGTACGCAAACAGGAGTCCAACTGAGAATGCGAGCGTGAACTTCATACCAACCCCAGTGTGAATTTTCGAGAAGTACAAGCTGACCCGTGGTGCTACGAGCTGTCCTAGAACAATCGCACCACCTAAGAAAAGAATGGCCTTGAGAATAATCAGCGCCACCGCACTACCGGTGATGCTGCCGACTGTGACAATGGCTGACACCACCGCCAAGATTATGAGTCCCATCACGTCGTCGATGACGGCTGCGCCGAGTACAATCTGACTCTCTCGCGTCTGCAACTTGCCGAGGTCTTTAAAGACGCGAGCAGTAATACCAACTGAAGTCGCGGTAAGTGCAGCACCTAAGAAGAGTAAGGTGTTCATATCAGCCTCAGGCAGGAGCCACGGACCAACCACGTACACACCCAAGCCAAACGGCGCGACCACACCCGCGATTGCAACCATAAAGGCTGGCAATCCTACTTTGGTCATTTCTTTGATATTTGACTCGAGACCAATCTGGAAGAGCAAGATCACGACACCAAGCTCAGCCAAGAAGGTGATGATCTGGTCGCCCTTGATAGGCTCAAAGAAGGTAATGCCAAGGAGCGCGAGGTTGCCGAGCAAAACACCCACCAGCAATTCGCCCAGTACCGCTGGCTGGCCAAAACGCTCAATTAAGCTCGAGGCTTTGGCAGCAACGAGGATGAGTGCCATAAAAAGGAACGTAAGCGCGTGGGCGCCGTGACCACCCTCCTCGCCGCCGGCGCCCCAGACGAGACTCGGCAAGGTGTAGACCAGTCCAGCGGCCACCACAGCATAAACGGTTAAACGGGATGTCGTCTTAAATGCGTGCATATGTGTTACGTATGAAGATAAACGGCTGGCGCACCAGACGGTGCCGCCAGCAAGCGCCAGGCATACTACTCCTATCTTTCGGTACGGTCAACATATGCGTGGTAGATAACTTGGTGGGATTCTACGTAGACAATTGCCATAACCGAGGTACAATAAAACATATGGATTTAAAAGAAATCATCAAAGACGCGGTGGTGATTTCCGAGGTGGCAACCTTTGCAGAAGCGTTGCACACTATGAATACCGGCCACACCAACACGCTCCTGGTAACCAACGACGAAGGTGTTCTTACCGGTGAGGTGAGCGTGTCGGATCTCTTCGACGCAATTATCCCAACTAATACCACTGGTGACGACGCTCTCTCGCACCTAAGTGACGAGGAGGCATTTCAGGCTGCGGTGCACGCCGCCCGTGACATCCCTATCTTTGACTTTATGTCGTCCGATTTTGACACGGTAACCCCAGACGGCAGCCTACTACAGGTGGCAGCGGCGGCGATCGGCCAAGGACGCGCGCGTATCGCGGTCGTCGACCACGACAACCGTCCGGTAGGGATTATCTCTCGCAGCGGCCTTAAACAGGTTCTCGAAGCCTATCTCTAGTAGTGTGTTTGAGACGTTTCTCTACTACCTCAAACCTGTAGCGCCGCTCATGATTTTTGTTGCGGCCTTTTTTGACACTTTTATTGGCACCGGCTACCTCCTCTACGGGTTTGCGCTCTTGGCGACCGTCGGCATGATGCACATGGATGGCATGGTCACCGTCCCCGAAATTATTGTGGCTGCCAGTCTCGGAACCATCCTCGCGAGCACTACCAACTACAGCATCGGCCGATGGTTTAACCACACCGCGTGGGTGCAACGCAAACTCGACACCAAGCCGGTACGGACCCTCAACCGCTGTCTTGATCGCTTTGGTAACTGGTGGTTTATTGTGATTGGTCGTTCAATCACCTTTTTGCGCCCCAGCTACGCGTTGGTGCTCGGACTCCTCCACCGACCGTGGCGCCGCTTTGTTATGTACGAAAGCATCATTGCGACCATCTGGGTCACATTTTGGGCCGGCATTATCATCCTCGGCGAACACATTATGTTTTAAACGCATTAGCCCCAAATCACAAAGTGATTTGGGGCTAATGCGATAAATTTTCTTAC
Organism: bacterium; assembly: GCA_002710785.1. Lineage (GTDB taxonomy): Bacteria > Patescibacteriota > Minisyncoccia > Phycocordibacterales > UBA918 > OLB19. The sequence continues at coordinate 46,566 of PAMC01000003.1, read as the reverse complement.
TCAAGTCGTAGTAGCGAGATGAAGAGCAAGGCGTCTAGAAATTGTGTACGGGAGTCGTGGTTAGACTCACGGTGACTGAATACAATTTCGTAACAACGCAGCTATTCGCTAACTAATACGACTTGAGGCGGCGCGCTTTGTCGTGTTGTCGTATTTTCTCAAGCGCCTTCGCCTCAATTTGACGAATACGCTCACGCGTCACGCCAAACTCTTTACCGACCTCCTCCAGCGTGTGGTAGGTACCATCGAGGAGGCCGTGGCGCATCTCGAGAATCTTACGCTCTTTCTCGGACAGCGTATCGAGGATCTCCATAATCTGGTCGGTCAAGATGCTGTGCGCCACCTCCTGGTCTGGTGAGACCATCTTTTCGTCAGAGATAAAGTCAGAAAGACGAGAACGATCGTCGTCGTCACCAATTGGCAACTCGAGTGAGATCGTGTCTTGGCTAATCTTCTCGATTTGGTAGACCTTCTCAACCTCGATATCCATCTCGGTCGCAATTTCCTCTGGCATTGGGTCGCGACCCAAATCTTGGGCCAGCCGGCGAGACACCTGCTTGTATTTAGCCATGGTCTCCACCATGTGGACCGGGATACGAATGGTGCGCGACTGGTCGGCCAGCGCACGCGTAATGGCTTGGCGAATCCACCACGTGGCGTAGGTAGAGAACTTAAAGCCTTTGGTGTGGTCGAACTTATCAACGGCTTTAAAGAGACCGAGGTTGCCCTCTTGAATGAGGTCGAGAAGCGTTAGGTCAGGCGAACGACCAACGTACTTCTTAGCAATCGATACCACCAAACGTAAGTTGGCTCGGGCCAGCAGGTTACGTGCCTCTTCGTCCCCGGCGAGAATACGCTTGGCCAGGTCTTTTTCTTCCTGAGCGGTGAGGAGCGGGTACTGCCCAATCTCACGCAGGTACATTTGGATTGAGTCGTAGCCTGAGTCATTACGACGGTAGGCATTTTTTTGCGCGAGCAGCTCCTCGGTCTTGTCTTCGCCGAGCATACCGCCACTCTTAAGCACGTCAACGTTGGCGGTACTTAGCCGCTCGTAGAGATCATCGAGAAACGCGACGTCGCGCTCAATCGTCGGGAAAAAGCGCATGATCTCGTCATACGTGACGTAGCCGCGGTCGCGACCCATCTGAATAAGTTCTTCAGACTTCTCCAGCTGCTCACGTTGTGCTTTGGTAAGCTTGGCTGGTGCCACTTTTTTGGCGACCCGTTTTTTGGGCAGCACTTTTTTCGCCGTTTTTTTGGTAACGGTTTTCTTGGTGGTCTTTTTGGTTGTCTTCTTTACTACCTTCTTGGTGGTCTTTTTGACCGTCTTCTTGGTTGTTTTGGCAGTGGTTTTTTTGGTGACTTTCTTGGTCGTACCCACTTCTTTGACTGCCTTTTTGGTAACTTTCTTGGTTACTTTCTTTGGTGCCTTTTTGGTTGTTTTCTTTGTACTTGGCATCAGTATTAAAAACCCTACATTCCTAAGGGATAGCGCACACTATACGCTATCCAGCAAAAATGTCTACCGTTACTACGTCACCGGTCAACTTTTGTTTCACCGCTTCGATGTCTTTGAGAATTGCAGACTCATCGGCGTCTGGTTGCGTGAGTGTTGCCTTGAGGGTACCTAGTCTAGCGCGATGCGTTAGCTGTCGCAACTCTTCGAGGTACTCTACGAGCTCAAGCTGAATCTGCTGCGGTGAGTACGTGGCCAACTGCTCTTCGAGCTGGAAGCTTAATTGGTTAACTACGCTGGCTAACGCATCACTCGCGGTAATGTCTTCGCCAACAGTATCTAAAAATTGCTTGGCGACTATCGGCTGTATTGAAGCATCCAGTAGCGGATACGCAGCGTGCAGGTATGCGCGGACCGTGTCTAAGCGAGCGGTACGAGCTGGCTCGGGTTGCGGTGTCGTTTCTATCGAGTCAGTATCTTGTTGCGGTGTATCGACTGCGGCTTCAGCCAGGCGCGCCAGTTCGAGGCGAATCGCAGTTTTCTCCACCTCAAGGGCCTCGGCAATCACCCCCACAAAGTGCTCTTGATCGATATGGTTCGGGATCAGGCGGACGTACGGCAGCACTTCCTCGCGGACTTGTAATTTGTAGGTGCGTTCATCTTTAGTTTGTTCTTTTAAAACTACGAGTAGGAACTCGATCACGTGGGTGGCTGCACCAATGTATGACTTAAAACGTGCCACATCAGCTTGGATAATATCGGCTGGATCCTCGCCGTCTGGCAGTCGGGCGACTTTTACATCCATCCCGCGACTGAGCATCACTGCTGCCGCCTTCTTAACCGCCGCGATACCAGCTCGGTCAGCGTCGAGCGCCAGCACACAGCGGTTTGAGAGTCGCGACAGGAGCGACACGTGGTGTGGGGTTAGGGCGGTACCCGACACGGCTACGGTGTTGTGATAGCCAGCCTGGTGGGCCAGTACCACATCAAACTGACCCTCCACAATCAGGGAGAAATCCATCTTACGAATTCCTTCTTTGGCCCGATGGTACCCAAAGAGGGCTTCACTCTTTTTAAACAACGGGCTCTCGGGTGAGTTGACGTACTTTGGGGCTTTATCGTCGGGGTGGAGCAGCCGACCGGAAAAACCAATCACCCGACCCGACGGGTCAGCAATGGGAAACATTACTCGGTCACGAAATACATCGTACGGCTCCTTCCCCGCTTCGCCCTTTATGAGCGCCACCGTGCGCAGTGTCTCAGTGCTCACTTTCTTTGCCTCCAACGTAGTTTTAAGCTCCCGCCACTCATCCGGTGCGTACCCCACCCGCCACTGCTTGGCGGTTAAACCAGTTACCCCGCGCTCTTTGAGGTATGCCACCGCTTCGTCACAGTCTTTAAGCGATTGTTCATAAAAGGTGGTTGCCAGCTCTAAAGCGGCGTACTGATTATCGCGCTCGGTGCGTTTTTGAGGGTCTTCACGCACCAGCTCCACCCCGGCTTTATCAGCTAAGATTTTGAGGGCTCCTTTAAAGTCGACGCCTTCCATCTTCTCCACAAAGGTAAAGATGTCACCCCCTTGGTTGGTTGAGAAGCAGTAGTACATGCCGCGGTCGGGTGAAACGTAAAATGACGGCGTGCGCTCGTTGGTAAAGGGGGACTTGCCCTTAAGGCTCTTCCCAGCTGGCTTAAGTTCAACGTACGGGCTAATTACCTCGACAATATCTAACCGGTCTTTTATCTGCTCAACTGCATCTCCTGAGGCCATAGTAAAACCATTGTACCGAAACAACCGCGCACAGTACACCTTGCAACATATCAAAATCTTAGATAGTTTTGATGGTAAGAGTTCTTGGAGGAATATGATGAGATACCTACTTATCACCTCATCAGTCTTCGGAAGAACGTGGCTGTATGAGGAAATTGGCCCCAGCGGTCGAAAGCGATTGGTCTCTACGTACCGTGCCGAGATGGGAGATGAGAAAAGAAATTTCAAGTACCATTTCGAGGTAACTCGTGACAGTGCCGCAGCTGTATTTCGTGGCTTAAGGGATCGATATGCGCTCGGCGGTGAGTGTCCACCAAACACTACCAGTAAACCGTACCGGGGTCGTCTCTGTCCAGTACCCAGAAATGGAATGAGTCTCCTGCTCTGGGAAGAAGGTCTGGGTAACAATCATAGCGTTCGCGGTATGGGAGAGACGATACGAAGCTCAATCCTTGTCCACCGTGGACCTGCCTCAAGTCTGGGATGCATGGCGGTCGCCGGCGGAATCAGAGCATACGAAAAATGGCTGGTGGCTGCAGAACGACTGCTACCCACCGAGGATGAGTCCTTGAACGTATTCGTCGAGCCTCGACCAGAATTGCATCACACCATCCACCTCTCCGACTGATGTTGGGGAGGTGATTTTTATAAGCAAAAACCGCCGGGCGAAGCCCGGCGGTTTTTGGTATTACGTCTGTTGCAGTTATTACTTACGCCTCCGCTTCATCATCTTTCTGGATCGACGCAATCATCTGCTGCTTCTCGCTACCCTTGAAGCCGGTACCAGCTGGGATGAGACGTCCGATGATGACGTTCTCCATCAGGCCAGCGAGGTTGTCTTCGCTTCCCTTCACCGCGGCGTTAATCAAAACGCGGGTGGTGTTCTGGAACGATGCTGCCGAGAGGAAGCTCTTACGAGAGAGTGAGCTCTCAGTAATGCCGGTAATGAGCTTGTCGGCTTTGGCCACCTCTTTACCAGCTTCTTTAAGTTTGTTGTTGGTGTCAACGAAGATCCACTCTTCGACGATATCGCCCGGGGTAAAGTGGGAGTCGCCAGCGGCAGTGACCTTCACGCGGCTCATCATCTGCTTCACGATGAGCTCAATGTGCTTACGCGCAATGGTTACACCTTGAAGTTCGTAGATCTTGTTAATCTCCGAGATGATGTAGTCCTGTGTTGGTTCTACCCCGCCGTACTTGAAGAGGTCTGGTAGGTGGGCCGAACCGTCGGTCATGAGCTGTCCTGCGGCTACTGTGTCGCCCTTGCCGACCATCACCACACGACGTGGTGAAACATCGTACTCAACGTTGTCCTTCTTCTTAGGTGCACCAGGAGCTGACATATCGGGAGCGATAACAATCACTCGACCGTTACCCTCGCGGCGAACCTCTGCTACCACACCGGTGTGCTTGGCTACAACCGCTGGGATCTTTGGCTGGCGTTTCTCAAACACCTCTTCCACACGGGGGAGACCTTGCGTTACGTCACCGCCAAGCTGAGCTGCACCACCGGCGTGCTTGGTGTTCATGGTTAGCTGGGTACCTGGCTCACCAATCGCTTGGGCAGCCACGGTACCAACGGCCTCACCAATATCAACGAGTGCGTTCGTCGTGAGGTCAATACCGTAACACTGCTGACACACACCGCGGAGCGTCTTACAGGTCATTGGTGAGCGCACAACGACTGACTCGCAGGTACTCTCCTCAACCGCGATGGCTTCACGGCGAGTGAGCATATGACCCTTCTTGAAGAGTACGTTGCCTTTGGTGTCGACAGCATCCTCAGCGAGCACGCGTCCTTTAATAGCTTTCGAGAAGGCAATCTCGATACCAGAGGCCGAGACACGGCTAATGGTGGTACCGGCCTTGGTCTTACAATCGGGCTCAGTCACAATTGCGTCTTGCGCAACCACGAAGAGGCGACGAGTGAGGTATCCGGCTTTCGCGGTCTGGAGCGCGGTGTCCGCAAGACCTTTACGCGAACCGTGCGTGGTGTTGAAGTACTCAATCGGCGAGAGGCCTTCCTTCATCGAAGAAATGACCGGTGTCTCGAGCGTTTCACCGCGGGTGTTTACAATGAGACCCTTCATACCGGCCATCATCGCAATCTGTCCCATAGAACCTCGAGCACCAGACTGCCACATCTCAAAGGCAGACCCGTCGCTATCGAGTGTATCGGGCAAGAGCGTCTCAATGTCGCTCTTAGCTTGGTGCCAGATGTCGACAATCATGCGACGGCGTTCCTCACGAGAGATAAGACCGTTCTCGAAGAAGTCGCGCACCTCCTGCTCTTTCGCGCGGGCCTCGTTCACTACCTTCTCTTTGTCCGCTGGCACGATAACGTCATCGATCCCCCAGGTGGTTCCGGAAACTGTTGCGTATTGGAAGCCAAAGCGCTTCAAGCGGTCAACAATTGGCGGTACGGCATCGGCACCGCGATCATCGATGATGTCGATAATGATCTGGAAGAGTGTCTTCTGTACGACCGTGTCGTTAATAAATGGGTGGTCGCTCGGCAACACTGAGTTAAAGAGTAGTCGACCGACCGTGGTCTCGAAGATGCTCTCCTCGTACTGAGCGTACTTTGGTGTGTCGGTGGCGAGCACCTTGACCTTCGCGCGGAAGTCGATGAGTCCGTAGTCGTAGGCGTTAATGGCGTCGTTTGGCGAGCTAAAGAACTTGCCTTCGCCGTCTGCGCCGTCGACTGCTTTACTCATCCAGTAGGCGCCGAGAGCCATGTCCAAGAGTTTCTCAGACACCACTGGCTCGCTTGAACCTGGCTTGAGAATGTTCTTGTTAGCCGAGATAATCTCAGCGGCTTCGAGCTGTGCCTCTTCAGAGAGAGGTACGTGCACCGCCATCTGGTCACCGTCGAAGTCAGCGTTAAAGGCACGACACACGAGTGGGTGTACCTGAATCGCGTTACCCTCAATCAGTACCGGGCGGAAGGCCTGGATACCTTGGCGGTGGAGCGTCGGTGCGCGGTTGAGGAGTACGTGTTTGCCGGTAATCACCTCTTCAAGAATCGCCCACACCTCTGGGACACCGTCTTCAATGAGACGACCGGCGCCACGGATGTTGTAGGCAAGTTCTTGCTTTAAGAGCTCAGCAATCACAAACGGGCGGAAGAGCTCGAGGGCCATGTGCTTCGGGAGACCACACTCGTCGAGGTCAAGCTCAGGACCAATTACGATCACCGAACGGCCAGAGTAGTCAACGCGCTTACCAAGCAAGTTCTGGCGGAAGTACCCCTGCTTACTCTTGAGGTAGTCAGAGAGCGACTTCAGCGGTCGGCGTTGCGCCTGGCTCATGGCTGAGTAGGCGGTGTTGCCGTGACGGATTGAGTTGTCGATCAAGGCATCAACCGCTTCTTGGAGAATACGCTTCTCGTTACGAAGGATCACGTCTGGTGCCATGATGTCGATGAGCTTCTTCAGACGGTTGTTGCGGTTGATTACGCGACGGTAGAGGTCGTTTAGGTCTGACGATGCATGACGACCACCTTCGAGCGCCACCATTGGGCGCAGCGCCGGTGGGATCACCGGGATGCGCGTGAGGAACATCCACTCTGGGCGAACCTCAGCGTGCAACATCCCGCGAATGAGTGAGAGGCGCTTGTCGAGCTTGGCTCGCTCAGCAGCACCAGCGGTGGTGCGCTCTTCCTCGAGACGATCGCGCAGCTCTTCTAGGTTGATGTTCTTAAAGAGCTCGTAGACACTCTCGGCACCAATTTTGGCCTCAAAAAGGTTTGAGTACTTGATTGAGAACTTGTGGTAGTCGTTCTCATCGAGCACCGTGCCCTGCTTGATGCTCTCAATTTCTTTTTTGGTCTCGTCAGCGCGCTCCTTAAGCGCAGCCTTTGCGTCGTCGTTGTTAAGTTCCTTGAGTTTCGTTTTGTATTCGGTCTCGAGCTCGTTGAGGAGGCGTGCCCGCTCGCTCTCAGCCACATTGGTAATAATGTAGCCGGCAAAGTAGATGACCTTCTCAATTGAAGCAGCGGTAATACCGAGGATCAGCGCAATGCGACTCGGTACACCACGCAAGAACCAAATGTGTGAGACTGGTACACACAACTCAATGTGCCCCATGCGCTCACGGCGCACAATCGCACGCGTTACCTCTACCCCACACTTCTCACACTCGATACCCTTGTAGCGGATACCGCGGTACTTCTTACACGAACACTCAAAGTCCTCGACTGGGCCGAAGATGCGCTCGTCGAAAAGACCGTGCTTCTCTGGACGCTGGGTACGGTAATTAATGGTTTCTGGCTTGGTGACTTCACCGTGTGACCACTCGAGAATACTCTCTGGCGCAGCCAGCTTGAGGCTCACCTCGTTGAGGTCGGCCGGTTTGCGGCGGCGGCGCTTGGTTGGCGCGACCGCTGCTTGTGTCTCCTGGTTTGTTTCGGTTGACATAGTTTTGTATTACGAGTGGCTATTAATCATTACGGTGTGACTCAATACCTGAGTCGATGTCGCGCGCGAGCTTCACATCAAGCGCGAGACCCTTCAGTTGGTTCACTAACACATTAAAGGCTGCTGGCGTGTGCGGATGGCTAATCTGCTCGCCGCGCACGATGGCGTCAAACGCCGCCGAGCGACCGACAATGTCGTCGGACTTGATGGTGAGCATTTCTCGCAACGTGTAGGCGGCACCGTAGCCAAGGAGCGCCCACACCTCCATCTCACCAAAGCGTTGGCCACCAATTTGGGCCTTACCGCCGAGTGGCTGCTGGGTAATGAGACTGTACGGGCCAATCGAGCGCATGTGGATCTTGTCCTCCACCATGTGGTGCAGCTTCAAGATGTACATGTATCCGACGGCAGTCTTCTTGGCAAACTCTTCGCCAGTGCGACCATCGCGGAGCTGAATCTTGCCGTCTTCGGGCAGGCCAGCTGCCTTGAGCTCAGCTTTAACATCGTCTTCGCTCGCACCAGCAAACGGTGGTACGACCGCTTGGTACCCGAGGGTGTTGGCCGCCATACCAAGGTGCAGCTCGAGAATCTGTCCGAGGTTCATACGGCTCGGTACACCGAGTGGGGTCAAGAGAATATCGACTGGACGACCGTCTTCGGTGTACGGCATGTCCTCCTCGGGGAGGATACGCGAAATTACACCCTTGTTACCGTGACGACCAGCAAGCTTGTCACCTACCGATACGTTACGTAGCTGCGCAACGGTAATGTGGATGCGCTTGATGACACCGCTCTCAAGGTTATCGCCGTTTTCACGGGTGAAGACCTTCACGCCAATGACGCGACCCTTCTTGCCCGCTTCAAGGCGCAACGAGGTGTCTTTAACATCTTTCGCTTTCTCACCAAAGATAGAGCGGAGCAGGCGTTCTTCAGGCGTCAGCTGGGTCTCACCTTTCGGTGTTACCTTACCGACCAAAATGTCGCCAGCGCGCACCTCAGCACCGACGCGAATCACGCCGTTCTCGTCGAGGTTGCGGAGCTTCATCTCCGATACGTTTGGAATGTCTGGGGTCGTTACCTCAGGGCCGAGCTTAGTGTCGCGTACAGCCACATCAAACTCCTCAAGGTGAATGGTAGAGAACTTGTTGTCTTTTACCAGGCGCTCCGAGATCACGATCGCGTCCTCGTAGTTCGCACCACTCCAGCTCATAAAGGCAACGAGGGCGTTCTGGCCCACGGCCATCTGGCCGTTGTCAGTTGAGGTTGTGTCAGCCAAGAGGTCGCCGCGCTTTACCTTCTGCCCTACGCTCACTGCAGGACGGTGGTAAAAGGCTGAGAAGTCGTTTGTCTTCTGGATGGTCGTCAGTGGGTACTCGTCTTTCTTACCGTCTTTGCTTTTGATAACAATATGCTCAGCGTCTACCTCGAGCACTTCTCCGGCTTCGCGAGCGACGACCACCCGACCGGTGTCGAGGGCAGCCATCTTCTCAATACCAGTAGAGACAATTGGTGCCTCAGGCAACACACACGGTGTCGCCTGCTTCTGCATGTTTGAACCCATCAACGTACGGTTGGCGTCGTCGTGGTTGAGGAATGGAATCATCGAGGTTGCCACTGAGAATGGTTGGTTGGTCGCCACGTCGATAAAGTCGACAGCTTTCTTATCAACCACTCGTGGTTCGCCGCCGCGACGAGCCTCTACAAAGTCGGTCTTAATCTTGCCTTTGTCATCAACTGGCAAACCAGCGTGGGCGATGGTGTACTGCTCCTCTTCGTGGGCGTTTAGGTACACAATTTCGCTCGTGACCGTCCCCCGCTCCACCTTGGCGTACGGGGTTTCAATAATCCCGAAGCGGTTAACCCGCGCGTACATCGAGAGGCGGAGAATCAGACCAATGTTTGGACCCTCAGGGGTGTGGATCGGACAGAGACGTCCGTAGTGGCTGGTGTGCACGTCGCGCACCTCAAAGCCAGCACGCTCACGCGTCAGACCGCCAGGGCCGAGCGCTGACATGGTGCGAAGTCCCTCGAGCTCAGAGAGTACGTTCTGTTGCGGCATAAACTGCGACAGCTGGTTGGTGGTAAAGAACTCCTTAATTGCAGCTTGCAGTGGGCGCGGGTTGAGGATCTGGATCGGCAGAGAAGTCTCCGCTTCGATCGTGCTCATCCGGTCTTGGATGTTGCGCTTCATGCGAGTCATACCCACGCGCACGCGCTGCTGGAGCATCTCACCAAAGTAGCGCACGCGGCGGAAGCCGAGGTGGTCGATATCGTCCGGCAGTGCATTGGTGGTGTGGTTCTTCTCGATAATGCCAGAGATGACAATCTTAAGATCGTCGAGCGAAACCGTACGCTCAGCGACTGCCTTCTCGGTCGTTGGCATCCCGTTACGCTCGTTAAAGTGGTGGCGGCCAATCTCAGAGAGGTCGTAGCGCTGCTCACTAAAGATTGAGTCGACGAACTCCTTGGCGCTCTCAATAGTAGCCAAGTCGCCGTCACGCAGGCGCTTGTAGATCTCGAGGTAAGCGTCGTCGGTGGTTTTGGCTGGGTCTTTGGCGAGCGTTGCCTTCATGTACTCTTCGCCACGCTCAATGTCTTTAAAGAGCTTGATCATGTCTTCGTCTTTTTCGAGACCAAAGACACGCAAGAGTGAGGTGATTGGGAACTTCTTCTTGCGGTCGATTTTTACGTAGATGAGCCCATCAGCTTCGGACTCAATTTCAACCCACGCGCCGCGGGCTGGAATGATCTTGGCACCAAAGAAGGTGCGGCCCTTGATGTCGTTTGCGGTGTAGAAGATGCCGTAGCTACGAGCGAGCTGTGGCACAACCACACGCTCAACCCCGTTAATAATAAAGGTGCCGTGCTCAGTCATCACTGGTACATCGGCCAAGAAGATCTCCTGGTCTTTCTCAGACTCGAAGGTCTTGTTCTTCAAAACTACCGTCGCGCGTAGCGGTGCGTCGTAGGTTAGCTTATTTTCTTTCGCAAACTCAGGGGTACACTTTGGTGCGCCGAGTTCGTACTTCTTAAACTGAAGCTCAAACTTTTTCTCAGAGTAGTCGCCAATCGGAGAAAACTCCTTCAGGACCTCCTTAATACCATCGGTTACAAACCACTCGTAGCTCTTGAGCTGTGGTTCGATCAGGTTGGGTAGCTCTACGCGTGGTGCGGGCACGTGCGCGAACACCTTCTCTGGTAGGTGTCCGACAGTTGTGCCGCTCCGTAGCGCGTCACCCGATACGGTTTTATCACTCATTGTGTTTACTATTTATAGGCGCACACAAAGACAAACACACAAAAATCCCGTTCCCAGACGGATTTAAAACTCGTGTATTTATTTGTGCACGGTTGCTAATTGCATCACGTAATGTGATAGAGCGCGACAGCTTCCTCTAGCGAAGCTGTAACACATGTACATGACCAACGTCCCACCTCCCGTGACTCATTCAATATCAGCAGCGTTCGTTAGTGGCCGAGATTATACGTGAAAGTAAAATCTTTGCAAGCAATTTTCCGGCTCATCCATTGACGCACATGTATTTTAGTAGTACTTTCCTATGTGGAAGAAAAGCAGCACCGCTGAAGTAGAACGAGTCTCATGACACTACTTGTGATTGAAGGCGCCGCGCCCAGACGAGCTATCGATGAGATGTGCTACCAGGGAGACGCACGCATCAAATACCCCCGATCCCAATTTCGTCTCCCTGACGAAATCTGCACCTACGATCTAATGCGTGAGAAAACGGGCGGCATCATCCTGCGTTCTGTCATCCCTCGCTCTGAAGTCAGGGTTTGCGCCGGCACCACCAGATCGTGTTATCTATTGATCCAATCAGAGCAGATCGAGGTGCTCGATCGTTGGATTGGTAGTACCCGCATCGAGATGGCCCGTACCGACTCCGGCTGGCAAGTCCGCATCTCTGTGAAGCAAGGGCACCCTATCACCGCTAAAGCCGGGAAACTCTTCAGTCTGATGCAATCGCTCAGATCTGAGGTGATAGAAATCTAACCATAACTGCATGCGACCACCCCACTCACGGGACGAAAAAGGCCGTAACGCGCGTGTCACGGCCTTTTTCTTTTTATTGACTTTCTGTCGCGAGTTGCATACAGTCCAAGAAATAGTTCTACCGCCAACAACATAGGAGCGGGATTGATGGCACTCAACGTACTCTTGCACAGCTCTCCTACGCCGCCCAAGCTTTCAACCTTGGTAAAAGACCGGGGAGATGGTTCGTATGTGTTCATTAGCCAAAGCGGCTACCGGTATTCGTGCCGTGTGGTTGTTGTGAACAAGGGTTCTCGGGTGCAGGAAATAGAACTCCCTGACAACACTTTTGGTGGCTACTTCAAAACGCTGCACAAATACCTAATGGCAGGTCTCAACATCAGAGCCGTCCTTCATCGGGCAGACTCTGTCGCGGGCATTAATAAGGCTCTGGGTAAATTTAAGCCCGCCGAAAGACCACCGTTGGCAGTTCAAAGAATTGAGTAATGACGCCAACGCATCATTCCAAATCGCCCTGTGCTTCGCCGGGGCTTTTTATTTTTCAAATTTATACCTTGGTGTCATGCAGAAAATCTAATTTAATGACGCACATTGGTAATGGGCAGATGTAAAGAATTTTTTTGCTGCGATCGTAGAAGCATCCTATCCAAAAGTCATACCAGAGAAAGTGAAACGAGATTTTTGGCATACTACTTCCCTCTTCGTTTTTCGATGTCAGCGTGGTTGCCGGAGAGAAATACTTTTGGAACCTTGTAGTGTTTGTCTTTAAACTTAATTGCTTCTGGGCGGGTATACATCTCACCCGACGAGACACGCTCATCTTCTAATGACTCAAACGTGCCAAGCACACCGGGTACTTGCCGGGAGACACTATCAATAATCGCTAGCGCTGGCAGCTCACCACCAGTGAGGACGTAATCGCCCACACTCACCTCATCGGCCTTAAGCGCTTTTTTAACGCGCGCATCGATCCCTTCGTAGCGACCGCTGATGAGTACGAGATGGTCGTACTGCTTGGCGTACTGCTTGGCGAGCGTATTGGTAAACTGCTTGCCGCGGGGGGACATAATAAGCGTCTTTACTTTCTTTTGGTCTTGCTTTCGCCCCACTGCTTTCTGCCAGGCTTTTAAAATTGGCTCGGCCGCCATCACCATCCCTGGCCCACCGCCATATGGGCGGTCATCAACTTTCTTATGTTTGTTAGTGCTGAAGTCGCGCGGGTTGTAGTACTCGACGGCGATCTTCTTGCCTTTAGTTTTTGATCCTTTACCTTTGTATGTTTTCTGAGCCCGCCCGAGTATGCTTGAGTCGGTGTAGGTTTTACAAATGTCTGGAAAGAGGGTGATTACATGAAAACGCATAATCCTAGAGGTTAGAAATGAGCTCTGCTCGTAACTTCATCCACAACTTCCCCATTTGGTTTTCGCCAGTACCATCGGCACCAGTGCCCCAGAACGTATCGGTGTCATGATTTTTGAGTAATTCGCGGTCGTTGGTGGCTAAGAGCACCTCACGCACGTCTTGGTGCTGAGCGAGTTTAGCGCGGAATATCTGCTCCATGAGCTCGAGCTTGTCTACTCCTGGCTGCAACTGATTGTTCTGCTTGGGTACTTGCCCAGCCCGCCAGGCGTCCATTGGACTACGTGCGTCGATTATTGACTGGCGGACTTCGGGCACTGCTCGAAGTGCTTGGTACGCATGCTCAGCAGTTTTGTAGGTGACGCCATCAATCTCGACCTCGTGGGCTGAAAACGGTGATAAGTGTGTCACCGCAGTTTCAATAAAGACGACTGGCTCTGTCGAATCAGGTTTCCAGTCGAGCCCAAAGAATAGGTGGTCCGTGTTTGCCATGGCAAAACTGTAGCACAGACAAGGAGCGGCGCGAAGCGCCGCTCTTTGTCTGTGCTACTTTTGAGAAGTTAAAATTAAATGAAGTTCAAGGCAAACAAAGAAATTATTTTGAATCGTACAAATGTACGGCGAGAAATAATTTACTGCCGTTTAACGAAGAAATTCGTTAATTTTATTTTTCAAAAGATTTAGATTTTCAAATCTTCGATAGCTTTATCAAGATTCTCATCAGTCGTTTCGGCTGGCTCTGGAGTTGGTTCGCCGCTCATGGCAATGGCGTCATCCTCACGCGGCATATCGACACGGCCACCTTCGGGCTCGTTAATTTTAAGATTAACGCGGGCATCGTTTTTCATACCCACTACCCGCAAAAGAGTGCGGATGGCCTTGGCCGTGTTACCACTGCGACCAATAATTTTACCCATGTCTTCAGCGTTGACATCGAGGGTGAGTAACACACCCATCTCATCGACAGTGCGGTTAATTTTGACATCGGCTGGATGATCGACGAGTGACGTGACAACCGTTTCCAGGAATTGCTGATCTTCGTGCGTTTCCATACTCGTTGTATTTAGTTCTACTATACCTAAATGATACGATGCGTACCCCATACGTCAACAGCCCGGCGGGTATACCCGCCGGGCTGTTGTATACATTAAGTTCGCGATAGCATTTACCACTTGCAGCAATTTGTCCTAGGGTATGGACAAATTGGCAAGAAAATAAATTAGCGTCGCTTCCGCTCGTTAATTTATTTTTCTTCAGCCGGTGTCTCTTCCTCTTTCGTCTCCTCAGCTGCCGGAGCTTCTTCGGCTGTTTCCTCAGTGGCTTCCTCGGTTGCTGGAGCTTCCTCGGTTGCTGCTGTATCACTTTCATCAGCTGGAGCTTCTTCTGCCGCCTCCGCCTCGGCAGCTTCTGCTGCCGCTGCTTCTTCCTCTGCCTTCTTGATTGCTTCTTCGTCTACAATCGGCGATTTTTTAGGAAGAACATTTAACTTCTTCGCGTCAATAACCTTTTGTGCGACGAGAATGTTGTGCACGGTATCTGAAGGCTGCACACCCTTGGCAAGCCACCCTTTGGCCGCATCGGCATCAAGCTGAGTGTGGTTCATTTTTGGGTTGTATGAACCCAAAATAGCCACATGCTTGTTGCTCTTTGGCCCGGTTCGCTTGTCCGTCACCACAATTCGATAGCTCGGATCGTTCTTGCGGCCGACTCGTTGTAATCTCATCATTAACATAATGTGGCCGACAGCATACCAGGTTATTGCGATTTAGCAAGATAGCTAGACACGAATTAAGCCGGACAGCGAGTCCGGCGAGAGGAACAGCTATTGATGGTGCTGCGGCGTTGGGGGTCCGGACTCGCCGGACCCCCAGCGTCAGTGATGCGACCGCGTCTTGTCTGCACCTGTACATACACTATACCTGCTCTAGGTGTCCTCGTGTGGCTGGTGTTTGGGATAAGAAAAGCCGGCCAACAATGGGGCCGGCGTTGTCATTATGCGAACCCGTTTGGATCGGCATTTAAATTGTATCTACCCGCACCTCCTCGCTTTTGACGACCTCCCAGTCTTCATCCTGAAGAGAGTGGTAGATCTTCGCGAGCCTTTCATGAACAAGCAGCACAGCATGAGCGCCGTTTGCAGCACAGAGGCGCTCGACCACCTGTACGGCGGTATGTGTTTCCCCATCAGCCTCATACTTAGCGACCTTCCGCGGCCGCAGCGTCACTTCGTACAACCTGTCTCTAGCCATTGCTACACACCTTTTTTAGAGCAACCTTAGAGTGCAAACTACTATAGCCACTACCGCCCGTCAATGCTACACTGCGGCGCAATATATATGACTGAATCTAAAACATACGAGGGTATTATTCGCGTTCGCGGTAAAGGCACTGGGTTCGTGGGGCTCGAGGATTTTCTCGAGGATATCCTCATCCTTACCGAAAACCTTGGTTTTGCGCTCGATGGCGACTTAGTTGAGCTCGAGCTCCTCGAGCCAATTCCTGACGAGCGTCGCCAAGGCAAGGTGGTGCGCGTAGTCGAACCGGTCCACAGTGAGTTTATTGGTACCGTAAAGCAAAACGAGCAGGGTCAGTACTACCTACACCCGGACAACTTCCGTATTCACGTGCGGCCGCAGTTGCCGAAGGCAACTGCGGCCGACGAGGGCATGAAGGTGGTAAGCAAAATCACCAAGTGGTCTTCCCCGCACCTCGACCCGGTCGCTGAGATTACCGAAACCCTCGGTAAAGCAGGCGAGCATGAGACCGAGATGCAAGCCATCATCCGCAGCGGTGGCTTCTTTGAAAATTTCCCGGCTGACATTGCCGAAGCCGCCAACGAGCTCCACAAAAAACAATCGCAAATCTTTGCCGATGCGGAGAACGACCCAAAAAGGAAAGATATGCGTGATCGACTGACCATGACGATCGACCCACACGACGCGAAAGACTTCGACGACGCACTCTCGCTCAAAACGCTCGAGAATGGCAACTTCGAGGTTGGCATTCACATTGCCGACGTCTCCCACTACGTACGCGAGGGTGACCTTATCGACATGGAAGCACGTGAGCGTGGTACCAGTATCTACCTCGTCGACCGGGTGATTCCGATGTTGCCCGAGGTATTAAGTAACGACCTTTGTAGCTTGCGCCCAGAGACCGACCGTCTTGCCTTCTCTGCCGTGTTTGAGCTCTCGCCAGAGGCCAAGGTGGTTAGTGAGTGGTACGGGCAGACAATTATCCACTCCGATAAACGCTTTAGCTACCAAGAAGCACAAGCGGTGCTCGACGCGGGCGCAGGCGAGCATCATGATGCACTCGCCGCCATGATGGAGCTCTCGCGCAAGCTGCGGGCGCAGCGCCATAAAGACGGCGCTATTGCCTTTGAGCAACCGGAGGTAAAGTTTGAGCTCGATGAGACTGGTAAACCAGTCAAAGCGTTTGTGAAGGAGCGGACCGAGACTATGATGATGATTGAGGATTTTATGCTGCTCGCAAACCGCGAGGTGGCAACACACATCCACAAACTCTGCAGTGACGCGGGCAAAAACACCGCCTTTATCTACCGCATTCACGACGTCCCTAATCCCGACAAGATCGAGGAGCTGGCTACCTTTGTGCACGCCTTGGGGTACGAATTTAATACCCACAAAGGCTTGGTGAGCGCTCATGACATTAACCAGCTCCTTGAAGATATTGAGGGCTCTCCCGAAGAGGATCTCCTTAAAGTTGCTACCATTCGCTCGATGGCAAAAGCAGTGTACTCAACCAAAAACATTGGACACTTTGGCCTGGCTTTTAAGCACTACACGCACTTTACCTCGCCCATTCGGCGCTACCCGGACCTGATAGCCCACCGCATGCTCCGTCGCCACTTAGACGGCAGCGAAATTACCGGTAAAGAGATGACGGTGTTTGAGAAGCTCTCCATTCAATCCTCAGAACGCGAGATGGAGGCGGTAAAGGCTGAGCGCGACAGTATCAAGTACAAACAAGTTGAGTACATGAGCGAGCGCATCGGCGAGGAGTTTGACGGTGTGGTAACTGGTGTCACCAGCTGGGGCATCTACGTTGAAGAAAAAGAGAGTAAGTGTGAAGGGATGGTGAAGCTCGCCTCGATCCGTTTCGACTACTTCGACCACTTCCCCGAGCAGTACATGGTAAAGGGGCAAAAGACAGGCACCATTTACCGCCTCGGCGACCCAGTTCGCATTAAAGTCACCCGCGCTGATCTTGAGGAGCGCCAGATTGATTACCAACTACTGCGGTAGCATCAACCGCGGGGTGGGAGCCGTCGGGGAGCTCTCCCATAAGTTGCTGGCGCAGGCCTGGCGACCAGCCCTGATCAATTGCCGCTCGAGCAGCATACAATTTGTATACGTAATTTATTGATTGTGCTTCGTACTGCGGATCCCAGTCTTTTAGGCGCTCCAGTTGCGTCATGAGCGCGTAAACGTCCCGACCAGCAACTGACAACCCGTGGGCACTTAGTTTTCGGTGTACATCATCTGCGCGTCGAAACTCATTAGCGAAACCTTCAAGTACGCTCCCCAAGTTTCCAGCGCCAGCATTAAAACAGCTCTGAACACAAAGCGTATAGAAATCGCGAAGGAACGACTCCCGATCGCCATTAAAAAAGATTGCCTCAATCCGATCGAGCGCTGGCCGATACCGATCGCTCTGCAGCGTAAAGTGGATTTGTCTGAGGAGGCTGTCAGTTGCCACAACCTGATCTCGCAGCGAAAGAATGTTACCGTCGTTTCCATGTTCTGCCCACGTGCCAGGCATAAATTGTAAAATTCCCCTGGCACCGGACCCGCTTACCAGGCCGGCATTCCAGTTTGACTCAACCAACGCCTTGGCAGGTAGTAATTTACGTAGCTCGGCAGCTACCACTGGGTCAAAATCTGGCAGCTGCAGCTCTGTCCGCAGGTACTCAACCCGAGTTCGTGCTTGAGGATCATTGAGTGTGGCGCGCATACCGTAGCTAATGGCTGTTTCTAGCTCGTGGACAAAATCTCCTGCCAACTCCATCACTCGAGTGTCGAAGGGGGTGAAGTGCTCTGGAAACTGCTCGTAAAACTCAGCTTCTGTCATAAGAGTTGGGCGCTCTGTGGGACGTGGACTAGTTTCGGGCGCCAATGGTTCAGGCTCGCGAGAAGGGTTCGTTCGAGGACGCGGGCTAGTCTCCAAAGCTTCTGCCCCAGCTCCGGTCGCCAGCATTGCGCCAGCGGCGGCCGCTCCTACCACAAAACGTCGTCTGCCAAGGTCGGCAGGTTCTGTATCTTGCTTTGCTTTAGGTAATCGCTCCATCTCCACTAGTATGGCATGGTGTACGGTCGTAAGAATTTTCTATACCCACCGTCATCACCGGCATGAAGCGAAATATGTACGAGTTTGCCTATCGCAACATCGAAACCGCTACGGTGCAGCGCACGGGGCTTTTAGCGTCTATGTTAAATCTCCGTTCAAAATTCCGCGCCAGCCGAGGTTACGGTTCAATGAAGACGTACTACGTTCGCAACCACTAGTGCAAATTAAAAAAACGGTGGTCTTTGAACACCGTTTTTTAATGCTTTACTTATTATCTGGGTGTGTCATTATTCTGGCAGAAAGGAGGTGTGTCATGGATAATTATCCTACCACCAGCACTCTCCCGCACCATCTGGCATTTCAAATCATACTCCGAGGTCATGTTGATGACTTGGACGAAGCAGCGAGGAAACTTCACCCGCACATCGCAATTCTCCAACCGGTTATCTACACACAGACTGCGGAAGACGAACTTCGCATATTCCACCTTGACCCAATCGAGGAAGACGCGGTTAACATCGCTGAGTTAATTCCTAACGATGTGAAGTTTGAAATACGCCAGCAGGAGGGGGACGCATGGCTTGCGTAAAAATCAAAGAAAGACCGGGTACGTACTGTGTTCCATACCACAGCACCTCTACCCGGTCTTCCTGCGTCTAGTAGGTGGCACGCTGGGAGAAAACTTACTATTAATGAACTTTAGAGGTTCGAGTTCCAGGAATTCTTTGTTGCATCGGCAAATTATTGTTGCTGACAACTATTTTTTCATTAGCGGCACAGAACAAGTTCGGCAACTAAAGAATTCGGAACAAAGTTCACAATAGTCAGCTTCGCTTCGTTTACTCACTTTACTTTGCAACCGCAACTGCCTCGTCCAACTTTACCGACAGTAATTTTGAAACCCCATCACCGGCCATGGTGACACCGTAGAGAATGCCCGCACGGCTCATGGTCTCGCGGTTGTGCGTGATTAAAATGAGCTGCGACTTTTGCGCGAGCGCCTCAATCATATCGCCGTAGCGGCGGCTGTTGGCTTCGTCGAGCGCTGCGTCAGTCTCATCGAGAATAATAAAGAGCGGCGGGTTGACCTGGCTCATAGCAAAAATGAGCGCAATTGAGGTAAGGGCGCGCTCACCACCGGAGAGCATATCCAGACCCGAAACGCGTTTGTTCGGCAATTTCACCGCGAGCTCAATCCCCTCTTGCGCTTCCTCGTCTTCTACCTCCTCGCTAATCTCTTCGCCGAGCTCCTCATCGAGCTTGGTGCGTCGAATCTTTGGTTTTACGCGCTCGAGTGTCGCTTGCCCGCCGCCAAACATGAGCGTGAAGAACTTGTTAAACTCGGCCGAAATTTTTTCAATACCAGCCACAAACCGCTCGTTGAGCTGGTTGGTCAGGTCGGTGATGAGCGCTTCGAGTTTTGTGACCGAGTCGGTTAGGTCTTGAATTTCTTTAGCTAAAAATTCGTCACGCTCTTTAACTTCCTGGTACTCTTTCTCGACTTCAGTGTCGACGCCGCCGAGCTCCTCTAGGCGAATCTTCATTTTCTCGAGCTCGCGACGACGCTCGTGTTGTACGTTTCGATCCTCGGCTACCACCTGCTCAGGTGTGACCGGTTGCTCGTTCTCTACTAACTGATGGTCGATGTACTGGCTGGCGGTGCGGCCAAGGAGCGCGACCGCTTCTTGGAGCTCACGCTTAAATTCGTTGCGGTCGCGCTCCACTACTGCGAGCTCGCCATCAATACGCTGTAGCGTACTTTCAAGTTCACGCTGCTCGTTTACGAGCTCAAAAACCGCGCGTTCAGCAGCCCGACTCTCGCTCATCTCGGCCTCGATAGCTTGACGAACTTGGTCGTAGAGATTTTGAGCGGCCTGCTCAGCTTCGGTGGCTTTACTGAGCAACGTCTGCGCTGCTGCTTTCTCAGATTCTAGCGTGGCGAGCTCTTTCTCGTCTTCGGCGACACGGTCGTCGGGCTGCTCACCAGCTTCGCTTAAGAAACGTTTGAGCGTGTGCGTAATATCTTCAAGCGCTCGCTTAAGCAGCCCTGCGTCGCTCGATTGCAGCGCTTTGCCCACCAAGCCATCGACTGTAGCNACAATCTGTTGCACCTTGTTGAACGCAATTGGTGCAACCGCGCGCTCTTGTTGCTTTTGCCGACTCGACTCGATACGTCGGCGNAAGAAGTCGATTTGCCCCTCAACCACACCGACCGCTTTAACTGCCGCCTGTCGCTCGGTGCGCGCACTGGTGAGGGCCTGCTCAGCCGCGAGGAGCTCTTCGCGTTTTTGGTCTTGCTCGGCTTCGGCCAGGGCCGCTTTAGCGGCTGCGAGTTTCTCTTCTGCTCCCTCCAGTTGCAGTGCCGGTTCGCGACGAGCTTGGCTTAGGGTATCGTGCTGGTGTGCGAGGTAGACATCTTCGCGGCGCAAGTATGCCAGGTAGTAGCTGGTTAAATCTTCGCGGAGTTGTACAGAGCGCTCGATCTTTTTTATTTGCCGCTCAAGGTACTTAAGGTGCGGTGCTACCTCACGGCGCAGCGACTCAACTTGCTGAATATTTTCTTGGGTCTTTACGAGCTTCTTCTCTGCCTCCTGCTTTTTAAATTGGTAGACCTTAAGCCCGAGTGCGTCTTCGATCATCTCTCGGCGTTCGCGCGCTGAGGCAGAGAGGATGCGGTCGGCCTCACCTTGGCTAATAATGTGGTGCCCCGATGGACCAATGTTGGCGGCTGCCAAGAGCTCCTGTACATCTTTGAGACGTACCTTGCTACCGTTGATACTGTACTCGTTTTGACCATCACGGTGCACAACGCGCTCAAGGATGATTTCATCGAAATCAACCGGAAAGACCTTTTGTGTATTATCGAGCACAACCGACACGCTAGCGCGGTTGGCGCGAGCTGCCTTGTCTGAGCCATTGAAGATTAAGTCGGCGCCGCGCTTGGCTCGCATTCCCTTCACTGACTGCTCACCGAGTACAAAACGAAAGGCTTCGGCGACGTTACTCTTACCCGAACCATTTGGTCCAACAATCGCGGTAATGGCGGTGCTAAACTCAAGCTCGCCCTTTTTGGCAAACGACTTGAAGCCATTGATGGTCAGGTGCTTGAGGTACATGTGCTAATACGTATCTGAGCTGCGGGCAATCTCTACGGTGTAGGCGTCGGCGGCTCCGGCATCACCGGCACAGCCTGAGCTGCCACCAGTTTGGTACGGGACCGACTCTGCAGTGCGGGCGTAGATGACCACTTCGTCGGCACTACCGCCACAATCGACACGTCCGTCGTAGTAGTAGAAGTACGTGCTGCCGTCGTGTCGCGGGTCTTGCGGTACGTTAGGNAGNTACGGAGCGAGCAGCGTNTCGATGGTCCCACCNGTACCAAGCTGTCCGTTGGCGTCGGCACTCTGCGCTGCAGCATTACACGCCGTGTGATCTTCGCACGGATACTCACCATTTGCTTCGGCGTACAGTCGCAGGGCGACCTGGATCTGGTCGAGATCGGTTAGTCGTCGAGTGTCTCGAGCTTTTTCGCGCGAACCAGATAATGCCCCAACAACAATGCCAGCAAGTACGAAGATGATCGCGAGGGCGACGAGTATTTCTAGGATGGTAAAGCCGCGGGTAGAGCGTTGGCGTTGCATGCTGCTATGGTAGCACGCAAAAACCGGGAAAACCTTTGGTTTTCCCGGTTTTTGCGTGNTGTATACCTACCACTCTTTCGCGGCAATGGCTGCTTCGGCAGCCGATTGCTCGGCCTCTTGCTTGCTGCGACCAGTACCCTCAGCCACCTTCTCTTTTTTGAGAAAAACGCCAATCGTGAACGTACGGTCGTGGTCGGGGCCGTCGGTATGCAGCGTCTCGTAGTTTGGCGTGATCGAGCAGTGCTCTTGCGCCAGTTCCTGGAAGCGGCTTTTTGGGTCTTGCCAGAGACGCTTCTCGACAATCTCCTCGGTTTTGGCAAACAGGTTATCGCCAATAAACCGGGCGGCTCGCTCGTAGCCGTCGTCGAGGTAGAGGGCGCCCACAAACGCCTCAAACGCGTTGGCGAGAATGTACTGCCGGGCTCGGCCGGTGTCTTTGCTCTCCCCTTTACTCATGAGGAGATACTCGTTAACACCAAGTTGTTCGCTCGCCGCCGAGAGTGAAACCGTGTTAACAAGCGCTGCGCGCACNGCCGTTAANTCTCCCTCTGGCTTCTCGGGGTACTTATCGTAGAGGAAGCGCGTGACNACGAGCTCTAAGACCGCGTCGCCCAAAAACTCCAGGCGCTCATTGTGTTCCCAGGTCGCCTCGCGGTGCTCATTTAGGTACGAGCGGTGGGTGATGGCTGAGGTGATAAGACCNTTCTCGCCAAAGTCATGNTGCAGAATCTTCTCCACCGCAGCCACGCACTCGGGTACAGATTTTTCTTCCATGTTGTTGGATGTTAGTAGTTAGATATTAGACGTTGGAAGCGCTTCGCACTTTCCCCGTCCGGTAATCACATTGCATGGTGCGTCTTCTGACACCCNATCCAATCTAATACCGGATATTCAAACTATACTCAAAGCGAATATTATTACAAGTGAATTTCTTCCTGGTCACCATGCTCGCAGCTCGAAGTAAAACGTAAAAAATCAAAGAGATTCTAGGCGTACAAGTTAAATGTTTTGAGGCGTATGTCTATACGATGAAAAACATTTTACGAAGTACAACAAAGAAGATCGAAGATTTTTTACGTTCTACTTATTTCTTCGCCACGAGCATGGTGACTGCTTTGGTAACGATGGGTAAAATATCTTCGTAAAAATTCAAATCCAAAATATCAGCCACCTTAAACCACTGCGCATCGTCGAGTCCACCTTTCTTATGAAGCTCAATCTCGGTGTACTGCGCCTGTGCTAAGAAGTAGGTCACCTGCTTACGCACCTTGCCCATCTCGGGATGACTCGCAACGTACTCGTTTTGCCCGAGCTGTTCTTCAACCGTAATATCAAGACCAACTTCCTCTTTTAGTGCTCGGGTGGCACCTTCCTCAACCGTCTCATTATCGGCCACCTTACTCTTACTCAGCGTCCAGTGGCCAAAGATGTCGTGGACGAGTGCTAGGTACATCTCGTCCTCGTGCTCAGCGTACACGACCGCGCCAGAGAGACGCTGNACGGGCATCTCTTCAAACGGGATGTCGCGCTTGCGCTTTTTTCCCACCTCGTCTTTTCCTGGCTCGCCAATTTCTTTGTACACCGCGCCCAAGACGCCATTGATGAAGCGGCTGCTGTTTTCGCCACCAAACTGCTTGGCAAGCTCAATCGCTTCGTTAATCGCTACTTTGGCTGGTACCTCTTTGCGGTCAGCAAATAAGAGCTCGTAGAGCCCGAGACGTAGAATATTCCGATCCACCGGCGAAATGCGGTCGATCGGCCAGTCGGGTGCGGCCTTTTCGATCACCAGGTCAAGTTCTGATTGCTTCTGCAAAATGCCATCGAGCAACTTCTCCATAAACGGCTCGTCGCTCTTGTTTTTTGCAAATTCTTCGATGTTGCGCTCAAGCGCCTCGGTCGTTGCCTTGCGGTCAAAATTATTTAAATCCCACTCAAAGAGTGTCTGCAGTACAATCGATCGGGACAGGTGTCTATTGGCCATAATGAACTATAACTCTACGATTACTACCTTACAGTATAGCGGTTTTTTGACACAAAAACCGGCTCAGGCCGGTTTTTGTGTGGATTTACCCTCCGTTACTTCTGTTCTTCCCTTTTTGGCTCGTCAATTGCTTCTGGTGCTGGTGCTTCAGCTACAGAGTCAGCCTCGGTTGGGTCGATTTGGGCTGCTTGGGCCGAAATAGCCTCACGCTTAGCCTGCAAGCGAGCCTCTCGAGACTCTTTTTTAGCCTTAAGATCCATCACCTGACGGCCGTTGTAAAAGCCACACTCGAGGCACATGTGGTGTGGGCGGTGGGTGGCTCCACAGTTTGCACAAGTCGCTAAATTAGGCGCTTTAAGCGCGTGGTGTGAGCGGCGGTTCTTGGTGTGAGCCCGCGTATGTCGCATTCGAATAACCATATAAAAAGAGTTAGTTGCGTTTTATGTGCCCTGTAGTGAATATTGGTTTTGTGCGAAGCACGCTCTGAAACTCTGTTTCGAGCAAAACCAATATCTACTACAGGGGTGCGGCGAAACTATAACAAAATGAGCCAAAAAAGCAATATCTAGAAACAAGGAAGGCGGGTCCGTGAGGAGCCCGCCTAGATTTTCGCCAAGGGCCCACGTCGACGTTTGGGCCTAAAGGCTACGCTGCTTTTTCTCTCTTCGCGCGAGCGGCAGCTGCTTCGGCACGAAGTCTTTCGACGCCCTCTTGGCGTCGTGTACATTCTCTCCAGTGGCTTGGTGCGAGAAGTTCTTGTTTTTCGCCTCCCCAAGTGCACTTGCCGCCTTGGCAAAAATTGCACAATGCACATCCACCGAGATTTCGCTCTTCCATAACTGCCCTCTCTGTCAAAAGTTTACATTTGTTGGCAGTTTCTCTTTTGGAAGAAGATTATTCTACAACACTTTGATATTTCCGCAACCCCGGTAGTAGAAATCTTGGTCAGATTTCACTACGGGGCACGTAGCTTCTACAAAACGACTTACGGTGTTGGTCGGATAGCCCGTATTTAGAAATTGCTGCGCGATGCGCTTTGGTGCCGTAACCTTTGTGGATATGGAAATTGTACGGAGTGTGCGCGGCACGCTTGGCAAGCCGCGTCATGTACCGATCACGCGTCACCTTGGCCATAATCGATGCCAGACCAATTATTGACTCTCTAGCGTCACCTTTAATAATGGTCTCTTGCACCCCAAAGCGCTCCGGGGCTCGTAATCCCCCATCCAACTTTACAGTACACTCGCTTGGCAAAATACCCCAGTTAACTGAGGTATTTTGCTTTTTGGTGGTAAGCCGTTGTAAAGCGCGGTCCATCGCAAGATTGATGGCAGGCACGATACCAATACGGTCGATCACCTTAGCCGAGACCAGGCTCACTTCGTAGCGCAACGCACCAGCTTGCTGAAGCTCTCTGGCTCTTTTAAATATCTCTTCCCGTTTTGCCTCGGTGAGTTGCTTTGAGTCGGTCACACCAGGCAGTTGCCGCCAGGCAAACCCAGCTGGCACGCACGCAACCCCTACCGCCACCGGCCCTGCCAGTGGCCCCCGGCCGACCTCATCAACACCAATTAGCCATTTCTGCATGTCAATAACTATACCAGCCTACTTTGCTATACTGTCTACACTATGACCGAAACGAGTGGTGGGGACCCAGTAAAGAAAAGTGACTTTGTGCACCTCCATGTGCACAGCCACTACTCGCTCCTCAACGCCATTCCAACTCCTAAAGAGTTAGCAGCCGCGGCTGCGACCGACCATCAGTCAGCGATGGCCATTACCGACAACGGCGCGCTCTACGGCGCCATCGACTTCTATAAAGCGTGTAACGCCAACGACGTTAAGCCTATTATCGGTCTCGACGCGTACCTGGCCCCGCGCAGCAGGTTTGATAAAGAAGCTAATATCGATAAACCTCGTGGTCGGCTCGTGCTCTTAGCCAAAAACAACCAGGGGTACAAAAACTTAATCCAACTCGTCACCCTCGCTAACACCGAAGGTTTTTACTACCGGCCACGGCTCGATCACGAACTTCTCAAAGAGTACGCGAGCGACCTTGTCTGCATCCTCCCCTCCTTTGCCGGCGAGACAACGCAGCACCTTAAAAACGACGACTTTGAAAAAGCAGCGGCAGAGCTCGACTGGTACCGAAGTGTCTATGGCGACAACCTCTACCACGAAATTACCCACCACCCAGAAATCCTCGACCACCAAGAGTTGCAACAAAAGATTGTCGACCTGGCCCAGAAAGCCAGCGTGCCACTGGTAGCTACACAAGACATTTACTACCTAGAGCAAGACGATGCAGTGGCACGTGAGGCGATGATCAAGATCCAAAACGGTGGTGTCGTCGACACGAGCGCCGAGCGACCGGAGGACTTATCGTTTGCTACGCAAGCACAGATGATCGAGCGGTTTGCCGAGCAACCTGAAGCACTTGCGAACACCATCAAAATTGCCGAACAGTGCAATGTCGATATTACACTCGGTCAAGATGCGTGGATGTTCCCCAACTACATTATTGAGAGTGGTCAGCAGCCCGACGAGGAGCTCCGCGAACAGGCCTACGCGGGCGTGGCCTGGCGCGGGGACGATATTAACGACTCAACCATTAAGGAACGGCTCGATTATGAGCTTGAGGTAATCAGGAACAAGGGCTACGCCAAGTACTTTTTGGTGGTGGGCGACCTACTGCGTGAAGCGCGCGAACGCGGTATCCTCACCACCATTCGTGGCTCGGTGGCGGGCAGCTATACCACCTACGTACTCGGAATTACCAACGTAAACCCCCTGGAGTACCGCCTCCCCTTTGAGCGCTTTTTAAACCCCGAACGACCGTCGGCACCCGATATCGATATGGACTACGCCGATAACCGGCGGGATGAAATTATCGAGTACGCTAAAGAAAAGTACGGGGCTGACAAGGTGGCGCAAATTGGTACCTTCGGAACCATGATGGCCCGCGCGGCCGTGCGCGACGTAGCACGTGCCCTTGGGCATTCCTACGCCACCGGCGACACCATCGCTAAACTCATCCCCATGGGCAGCCAAGGCTTTCCGATGACGATCGACAAAGCGCTCGAGATTGAGCCGGAGCTTAAAAAGCTCTACCAAAAAGACGCCGAGAGTCGCGAGATTATCGACCTCGCAAAAAAAATCGAGGGTCGCGCTCGACACGTAGGGGTGCACGCTGCGGGTGTAGTGATTGCCCCCGAGCCACTTAACAACTACGTGCCGATTCAGCTCGATACCAAAACCGGCAAGTACATCACGCAGTACGAGATGCACAGCGTCGGCGAGGATGGCGTAGGGCTCTTGAAGTTCGACTTTTTGGGTATTAAAAACCTTGCCATCCTCGCCGACGCGGTCGAGCGGGTGGGCAAAAACCACGGGACCAAGATCGACATCGAGAACATACCGCTGGACGACTCTAAAACCTTTGCCATGCTCGCTAAAGGCCAAACCATGGGGCTCTTCCAATTGAACGGCTCTGGTATGACCGCCTTTTTAAAGCAGCTGCAGCCCAGCAGCATTCACGACATTAACGCGATGGTGGCGCTCTATCGCCCAGGTCCGATGGAGATGATTCCACAATATATCGAGCGCAAGCATAACCCAACCCTTGTCTCGTACCTCGACCCCCGCATGGAGAGTATTCTCGAGCGTTCGTTTGGTGTGATTACCTACCAAGACGACGTGATGATGATCTCGATTGAGCTAGCTGGGTACAGCTGGCTCGAGGCCGACAAGCTGCGTAAAGCGATGGGTAAGAAGATTCCTGAGGTAATGGCGGCCGAGAAGGACAAGCTCCTTAAAGGTCTCATCGACCACGGCATGAGTGCCGAGAAAGCCGATCGACTTTGGGCACTGATTGAGCCGTTTGCTGCGTACGGATTTAACAAAGCACATGCCGCGAGCTACGGCCGAGTCGCCTACCAAACTGCCTACATGAAGGCCAACTACCCAGTCGAGTACATGGCAGCGGTACTAACCGCTGACTCTGGCGACACCGAAAAAATCGCCGAGATTATCCACGAGTGTAAGCGCATGGGTATCGAGGTACTGCCGCCAGACATCAACGAATCGTTTTCTGACTTTACCGTCTCAGGGCCAAGCACCATTCGTTTTGGGTTAGAAACCATCAAAAACTTTGGCGCTGGCATTGCCGAGGCGATTATTGCCGAACGTGAGGCGAACGGACCATACCAGAGCCTAACCGACCTCCTCACCCGCGTACAGGATAAAAATCTCAATAAGAAGTCGCTCGAGGCACTGGTAAAAGCCGGTGCCATGCAACAGTTTGGTGAACGAGCGCAGCTGGTAGCTAATCTCGACGCCATGCTGGCATTTAACCGCGAGCACGCCAACGGTGCGAGTGCCGGGCAAGATAGCCTCTTTGGTGGCATGGAGACCGCCATCAACGAGCTTGAGCTCGCTCCAGCTGAGCCACTCACTACCGAGCAAAAACTGCTGTGGGAGCGTGAGCTACTGGGAGTCTACGTCTCCGGCCACCCGCTCGACTCATTCGAGGAAGAGCTTAAAAAGCGTGGCGACATCTCGCTCATCAAGCAGGATGGGCGCAACGGCATACCGGTAGTTACCGCCGGCATGATTGAGAGCGTGCGAGAGCTCTTAACCAAAAAGGGTGAGCGCATGGCGTTTGTAAAGTTAGCGTCGAAAAAAGACGACATTGAAATGGTTGCCTTCCCGGGTGTCTTCCAAGAAGCCCGTGAGCTCCTAGAGCCTGGTACCTGTGTGGCGGTTAAGGGTAAGCTCAACATTCGTAACGACGAACCGAGCATTTTGGTCGATAAAATTAAAACTTTGATACCTAAGTGATTTACTTGCAACGCCACAAAAAAATGGGCCTACGGCCCAAATCATTTTTTATTGCGCCGAGAGACGAACACTTCGGGACTTTCATAATACTCAAAGAGAGTCCTTCTGATGACTTCTCTAACGCGATCAGGGTGAGACTTGATCAAGCTAGCAATCTCGGGGTGTTGTGTGGGTAAACTTTGGTAGTGCTTCACCCACTTCTCGACCAGTTCAGGGATCAGCTCATTAGCAATCACCTCGGCGCGAACCACAGCCTGAACCAGTCCTTGTGGCATTTTGCGCTCATCCATAGTTGCCTCCAGGTACTGTTTACAACTTAGACTACAGTCTGTACAATCTTTTGTACAGAGATTGCGGTGGCTACCAACCACCGGGGCGACATAGCCCATGAGGAGCAACTCCCTTCTAATCTGCCTTAAAAGAGTGCTGGGCGCCCGCCCAGAAGCGCGGTGGAACCGCGGCATAGATCGCCCGCGCAAATACAAGAGCCTTTCTTGTATTTGCGCGGGCTATTTAATTTCTAATTATGGAACAACGACTTGAACACAAACGGCACACTCTCGCTCACCTGCTCGCCAAAGCAGTGATCGACGCTTACCCGCACGCCAAGCTCACCCTCGGGCCAGCGATCGAAAATGGCTTTTACTACGACATCGACTTCACCGGCGGCGACGCTCCGGGTGACGATGACCTCAAGCAACTCCAGAAGGCGATGAAGAAGCTGCTTGGTCAGTGGAGTAGTTTCGAGCACCGCGAGGTCGATAAAAACGAAGCGCTCGAGCTTTACCGAGACAATCCCTACAAGACAGAGTTGGTAAACGAGATAGCCGAGAAAGGTGAACCGATTACGCTCTACACTGCGGGTGCCGGCACCAAAGCTGAGTTTACCGACCTCTGTCGTGGTGGCCACAGCGCGAACCCGGCCGAGGAGATAGCAGCCGACTGCTTTAAACTCGATAAGATTGCTGGCGCCTACTGGCGTGGCGACGAGGCAAACCCCATGCTCACCCGCATTTACGGCCTCGCCTTTAACAGCAAGGACGAGCTTGCTGCGTACGAAGAGCAACTGGAAGAAGCCAAAAAACGCGACCATCGCAAGCTTGGTAAGGAGCTCGGGTTATTCTCCTTCTCAGAACTAGTTGGCCCTGGACTACCACTCTGGTCGCCAAAAGGTACCGAACTACGCCAGCGCATCGACGACTTTGTCCAAACGCTCCGTAGAGAGAAAGGATACGAGCACGTCACTATCCCACACATTGCTAAGAAGTCACTCTACGAGACTTCGGGCCACTGGAATAAGTACAGCGAAGACCTCTTTAAAGTCCGCGCCAAAGAGGGTGACGATCACGAGGAGTATGTCCTCAAGCCGATGAACTGCCCACACCACACGCAGATCTTCGACGCCACCCCCCGCTCATACCGAGACCTGCCGCAACGTTACGCTGAAACCACCATGGTGTACCGGGCCGAGCAATCAGGCGAACTCTCGGGCCTTACCCGCGTGCTCTCAATTACCCAAGACGACGCCCACGTCTTCTGTCGAGAAAATCAGTTGCGCGACGAGATCGAGGCCGTCTGGGATATTGTCGACAGTTTTTACGGAGCCTTTGGCTTCGAACTCAAAGTTCGCCTCTCCTTTAGCGACCCTGCCACGCCCGAGAAATACCTCGGTGATGCGTCTGTCTGGGCTGAAACTGAGGACTTATTGAAGCAAATCGCAGAGAACAGAAACGCCGAATACTTTATCGGACTTGGCGAGGCAGCCTTTTATGCTCCCAAGATAGACTTTATGGCTAAAGATTCAATCGGTCGCACCCACCAGGTAGCCACCATTCAACTCGATCGTCTTGTGCCAGAGCGCTTTGACCTACACTGCATTAACGAAACCGGCGACCAGGAACGGGTCGTTATGATCCACGCAGCAATTGCTGGCTCACTTGAACGATTTATCGCTGTCTTGATTGAGCACTTGGGCGGACACTTTCCTCTCTGGCTGGCGCCCGAGCAAGTACGCGTGATTGCCGTAGCCGACGCGCACGCGGAGTATGCCGCGAGTGTGGTCGAGAAGCTCAGGGCCGTCGGTTTGCGCGCCGCTATCGACGACAGTAACGACTCAATGGGTAAGAAAATTCGTAACGCCAAGCAGGCCAAGCTCCCTTACTTTATCGTCGTTGGTGACAAAGAAGTGGCCGAGCAAACTGTGACCCTCGAGAAACGTGATGGCACTTCCGAAACAATGAGCTTAAATACCGCCGCCAACCACCTCCTGGCTGAGCACGACGCAAAATCTTTCTAGCGTGCAAATCTATGTATCATATATGATACATAGATTGATCTAGCGCAATGCAAAAACCGCCGGCCTAAGGCCGGCGGTTTTTGTGATTCAGGTCATACTATCCTATATGATAGTATGATTTATTTTTGCAGTTTGTTTTACGAAACTGCTTTAATCGCTTTGAGAATCGCGGTTTTAACCGCATCAGCCTCGTCGCTATACGTTCCATCTACAGCAGAGTTAAGGGCGTGAATTGCCTCTTTCACTTGCGTGTCGGTGAGATGTGCCGAAGCACTAGCGAGTAGGTCTGAGACCATCTCGTCTCCCCCACTACGCATACGGTAGAGCGTATCGAGGTCTGCAGTTGCGTCAGCAAGCGCAACCATCGGACGATTGCCGACTAGGGTCAGTGCTGCTGCGGCGTTGCCAGAGACAATCGCCTCAGCGAGCGAGCCGTTGGTAGACGGTGTGCTCGAAAGCTCAGCTACCACGTCGGTTACGTCCATGAGTGCCTGCATGCGCTCGAGGTTGATGACTACCCAGCCATCCTCGCTCGGGTACTGCTTTTTGGCGTCTTTGACAATGCTGTCGAGTGCGTCGAACTGCTCTTCCTGGCTGTAACTGCCAGCGAAGTAGCGCATCGCGTCACTCGAGAGTAGCGCGTGTTGCGCGTGAGCTCGATTCTCAAGATCACTCATGGCCTGATCAACCTCAGCTTCCACCTCAGTTGGATCAACCATATCAATGTCTGGAGTAGTGTCAGCTACAGCGGCGTAGCCGACAGTAGGAGCATTTCCGGTCGGAAGATTAGCCGGTGCTGCAGCAGTAGCAGTTGCTACGTAGACTGCGGCTTCGCTCATGTCTTCCTCTGCATCAGTAGCGTCTGTTGAGACGTCTGCTACCGAATGTTTCCGCGGAAACGCTCCGGCGAGCGAAAAACCTAGAACAGAGTCTCGCTTCACCGTGAAGGTGTAGGCTACGAAGAGTCCCCAAAGGGCAAGAAGTACGTAGAAGAGAATGGTAAGTACAGGACCTGCCTCAAAACCAGTGTACGGTACTTGCGTAAGGGAGATACCCGCTACGCGTGGCTCCTGGTTTCGGTCGGTAAGTACCACCACGTTGTCCTCTACCTCGATCTCTACGTCACACGTACGATCGCGTGAGCCGCGCTCAAGCAAGAGCGTGTATGTGGTGTCCTTGGTTGGACGTACCACAAACTCACCTTCGTCAACGGTATCGTCGTCATCAGTTTCGAAGAGCTCGTCGCCGTCGTCCTCGTCACCTTCAAAGAGGGTGAGCTCGCGGGCGTTACGGGTCTCCCATGAGAGGGTTACACGCTCGCCAGCAGAGATACGTTCGTCTGAAGCTTCAAACTCATCACAGCGTGGGCTTGGCGTTCCGCCGCCACCACCGCCACCAGACGCAACGTCGATTGAGAGTGGACAGTTGATGGTCTGTGAACCCTTGGTACCGGTGAGCGTAAAGGTACGATCGTTCGATACGTTTACGGTCTCAGAACCAGAGAGTGCGGTTGAGGTAAGGCCACTGATCGACACTGTGTCGAGACCAGTCGTGGTCCAGCTAAGCGTTACGTTACCGCCACCACGTGGTAGTGAGTAATCGTTGGCAGAGAAACTCACGTTTGCCTCACAGCTAATACCGTTTGGTACGTCCTCCACATTAATAGTGAGTGGACACTGTACTGAATCGACACCGTCGGTAATGGTCGTGGTGTACGTATTCTGGTTGTTAATGGTCACCACTCGGGTGTCGCCACTGTTTACGGCACCAATACCTTGGTCGACCGTACCGCTGGTTACGTTACCAGTCCATACCCATGAGAGGGTTACGTTGGTACCAGGGGTAACGAGCGTGTCGCTCGCGGTAAACGAGAGGTCGGCACAGGTGAGCTGATCGTGATCAGGAATCACCATAATGGTGTCGCGACAGTCATTTGAAGTATTGCCATCAAACGTGAGGACATACTCGTAGGTACCTGGTGTGGTTGGGGCGTTAACGGTAGTTGGACCGTCAACTGCTACCGCGCCAACACCTTGGTTGATAGATGCGCTAATTACGTTGGTAGTTTCCCACTCAATCGGAATTGACGCACCAGGTGCAACTTGTGACTGCACAATGTTAAAGAAGTCACAGGTTGGTGTAGACGGCTCCCCCACATCAACTGAAGCAGAACAACTTACTTCGCCGGCGTCATTTTTAACCGTTAAGTTAAAGGTGGTGTCAGTGGTCACTGAGCGTACAATTGAGTCGTCGTCAGCTACTACAACACCATCAAGTCGAACATCTTGTGCGTTGGTTGTACCCCACTCAAGGGTTACATTGCCTCCACCAAAAGGTAGGCTCGTTGGACTAGCTGTGAAGAAGTCACAGGTTGGAGGTTCCACTGTCTTACGCTTGACGATTACCTCATCAACACAGTTACCGTCACCATTTTCACCTGTAAAGACGAAGCGGCTTTGGTTTTCAGCAGTAAAGGTGTAGGTCTTCTGACCTTCCGCCTGAACTGGATAATTATTCACCTCAAATATGGCATTTGCAGGAGCGCCCTTCCACTTAATCGTGTACTTGTCTCCATGTTCAACCACCGACAGATTAGTTGAGATGTCACAGGTTGGAGGATTAGGTGGGTCGCCACCATCACCACCTCCGCCCGGAGACGGATCTGGTGTGTCGTCACACGTACCACACGTACCTGCAGCCTCTACTTCGGGTGTCAAGATGGTCGAGTACGAGATATAACCAACGACGCCAAGAACAAAGACCCCAAGTAACGTAGTGATAATAACTTTATTTACTAATGTCATAAATTTTTTTACGTTTTTAACCTTCGTATTCCCACCTACACCTGTACGCGAGAATAGAAAAGGTGGTGAACGCGAAAGGACTCCGCGTTCACCAATGGCAAAACCAGGATACACCAGCTCAAACGGGCAGCGGCCACTGAGAATGGGGCGGTGGCGCAGCATGAAAGTCGCTGACATACTCCGCATGGTAGATGCTGAGCTCGTAGCGGGTGCTGCTGACGATCGGCTCTGTGGCCGACCAATAGCGAACCCACCGGCCCGTCACCTGGCCACTGACGATCTCTTGGCAGTTGAACCAGTTAATCACCACCGTCCCATGAGGGACATTCTGACGCCGATAGCACTGGCCGGTAACTTCCGTACCAATATCGTAGGGGGCATGACGGCCCCTTTGCCAGAAGGCGTAATCCCAGCGAGCTTCGGTAGTCCGCTGTCCACGCACGTTTTCCGTCATCAGACGGTACACGCGTGCAGACAAACAGAGGCGCGGCCGGTGTGGCACCTCTACCTGCCGATCGCCCTGAAGCGGATCAGCAAATTCGGGTACACAACGGCCTTGTTGCTGAACCTGTCCGGCTGGGCAAGCCCGTGCTGGTGCAGGACTCGCAGCCATAAGTCCAGCTGCACCAGCCATCAGAAGGAGCTGGCGCCGAGTAAGTATCTTCATCATCCCCTCCTTAGCTGTCGATGGACGGCGGGCCGTCACCCTCGAATCCCGAGTCGTTCGGATCGGTCGACGGGTGGTCAGTGACCTCCTCATTGGGGTCAACATTGACGTTGCCGTCATCGTCGACGAGCGGAGACGAACTCCACTGGTCGACATATCCGCCGCCGCCACCGCCAGTCATGCGGTGGGTGGGTTGGGTGGTCGGCACGCAGGCCGAGATCGCCCAGGCCATCAGGATCGCGATGGAAAAGGTAAATGGTCTCATGGCAAGTACCTCCGTTGGTTTTGCCTGGGGTTGCTTGGGACCGAGCTGACGCTCAGCCCGTTCCAAAATCAACCCAAATTTCAAAGAACGTCTACACTCATCCCACGACAAGTGCCTTCCTTTGGCATACTCATCGTGAGCAGCTTAATACCAAGAAGGACAGTTACCGGAGTGATTGTTTCCGAGCACTAAGCTGAATTGAGTTGTAAGGGATGGTGCCTTCGTTACTGCCGCGCACCGAGATAGAACCCTAAGTTAACAAAAGTGTAGCACAACACTACACTTTTGTCAACACTTTTGAAGCTTTGTCAACCTCGACCCTTACTTTCTCGCTGCCGGCTTTTCGCAATACGATTCAGTAGGTGTTTCTTAGTGCCAGTATTGCTTTTTATTTTGTGTTCACGCTCGTGAGCATCGCTTTCAGAGAAATACGCTTCGTAATACACCAATTTCCAATCCGAGTTCTTGGTGGCAAACGATTTTCCAGATTGATGCTCGCTAAGCCGGCGTTTTAAGTCACTTGTACTGCCAAAATACAGTTCTTCTAATTCATTCTGCAGAACATAGACGTAATACATTGCCTATATACTGCGAGAAAGTAAGGGTGAGGTCAACCTCGACTTTTTAGCCCGCAAGCGCAACGGTATTTACCAGAGACGCCTCTAAAATATAACGATCTTCCTTGGCACCAAGCACCTTACAGGTCACAAGCGTAAGTTTAGGGGTCTCGTCCTCCCCCACCGGAATAAAGATATCAGAAGCCGGCGCGAAATAGACACGGTCGACTCGGTACACGTATTCGGTATCGTCGCTGATTACACGCACCGTATCGCCCCAATTGAGTTTCTCAATACCATTAAAAGCCTGAAAGTTCTTGTTAAGCACGTTGGGGAGGTAGCTCGAGTGACCCAAAATGAGCATATTTCCGGTATTTACGAGGTCAGCTGACTCAGGGTGGCGAACCGCTCCACTAAGGAGTGCGTTATCGAGCGTACTGTAATCTGAGGCCGCTGGGTTGAGCACTGCCACAGTGCGGTCAAGGGCATCAAAGGTAATCTCAACCGGCAGTGGGCTAACTGGCTCGGCTTCTGTCACCGCAAAGGTGTTTTGACTCTCATTAGCAGCCGGCGCTGGTGCTGTTGCCTCAGCGGTAACGGTAGCCTCCTCAACCTCGTTGGTAACTGGCTCTGGGTAGAAGTCGACCAAGTAGAGTACGAAGTACGTCACGAACACCACCACGAAAAACGCCACAAAAAATGGAATAAAACGAATTTTGAGTTGCTCGTAGAGCTCAATAAATGATTGCGCGGTACGCATACAGAATATTTTTAGTCTTTCTATGATACATCAAATCTTACTAATGTCAAGAGTGAACGTGCGCTGCCGACAGCATACCACAGCGCGTACTTGACACACGTACTATAGTATGCTATTGTTTGCCTGTCTCTGGGCGTTATGCGCTCGTACTCGAGCGTTCGGGTACCGTTCTCTCACTTCCCCGCTCCTTCCCAACCTACTCGGTTGGGTCTTTGCGCAACCGTGAGGCGAGACAGTATTTTCAATTAACATTTACTCTATGACTAACACGCAACAGCCATCAAACACGATGAAGGTGCTCGCGGTAACCGGTTTTACCGCCGTGATCGCACTCTTGGTGTGGCTCGCCATTACTTTGGTAGCTGCACTACCAAGCGCATTCTCTTCACTGGCTTCAATTGCCGAAGGTCTGCAGCAGGCTCGCCCACACGCTGAGATTGTCATAGCCAACAACAACAGCATCGTCAATAATGGCGAGAGTTTCACCGTCACGTGGACTAACCTTAACCGCAACGGTGTCTACACCCTCTACTACGAGTGTGTCGACGGGGTTGCTATCGACATGCGCTACCCGGCTAACTACACTACGCCGGTACCGTGTGGTGAGGTGGTAAAGCTCGGAAGTGAGGTAACGAGCCTAGAGCTTGTAGCCCGCTCTGAGAAGAAGCGCTTCATCGACGTTGCCTATCAAATTGGCTTTATGCCAGCGGGTGGTGACGAGGTAGCGTACCAAACCGAAACTGCTTTTACTGTGGTAAACGTTAACATTCCACAGAGCCAGAGTGTCGAGGATACAACTGAGACGCCAGCTGGTGAGGTGGCTGGTGAAACCACCGATACCACCGAGGAGGAAGAAACCACTCCAGCAACTACTCCCCTCACCCCCGGTGAGCCGGAGGTAATTGCAACCGAGATCTTTGAGCTTCCAACCTCAGATCCAGACGGTTTCGTTGACCTGGCAGTGAAGTACGTCAGCGTTGGTCGCCTCGCGAGCAACAACCAGTTTATCCCAGGCGGCGTTATCGCAGAGGGTACCCGCGGCGCCTTCCAGTTTGAGGTCCGCAACCTCGGTACCAAGACGTCAGAAGACTGGACGTTCGAAGCTGAGCTAACCTCAGGTACTATCTACGAGTCTAAGAAGCAAGAAGGTCTCTTACCAAACGAGTACACGCTTATCACCATCGGTTTTGACACCGTTGGCGACACCGGTGCACAGAGCTTTGGTGCCGAGATTGATGTTCCGGGCGACCGCAACGCGAGCAACAACTCATTTAGCTGGGCCGTCAACATCGTTGACTAACCCCCGTAGCAAAGCAAAGCTTGCTACGGGGCAAGCCAAATGAGTACCGAACGCTCTACAAAAACCAGCCCCGCGCCTTTGGCGCGGGGCTGGTTTTTATTTAAGGTCGTAATCAACCGTCGGCAGTATCTGCTCTCGACCGTCATTTGTTCGCTCAGCCTGCTCCATAATCAACTCGTAGATAGCCTGCATGGTTGTGTCCCACTCAAAAAAATGATCGCTCTTTTCACGAACATCCTTCAAGTCGGCCCCGAGAAGTTTGAAACGCGCGAGAGTAATTTTTGGTAAATCAATACCATGCATCATAGGCGAGATAGCATCTACTGCCTTAGCATATTTAGCATCGTATGATTCGCGAGCTTCATACTCTTCGAAGTATGGTAGGAGCACTGGATGAATTATCTCTCTTGCACCCGTTACCTCAGCCAACTCATCAGCCTCAGATTTTGTGTAGGAAAATACATCACCGATCTTAGTCTCGCCAATGTCATGAATAGCGAGCATGGTAAGTACACGACCAAGATCAATATCTGCGTGATGTTCAAGATGGGGATAGAAGTAACTAGCTATAACTGGTAAGTGGCCAACGTGCTAAACTAATGGCTCATTTAAAGCACCATTATTAATATTTAGGCCCTGCTGCGGATCACATTTTGCAACTGCTTTATACCGCTCTCTGGTCATCAAAGTGCGACGCTCAAATTGGTACGCCCGTTGCAACTCTAGAAAATCTTCAAGTAGTTTTTTGTAATCTATATTTTGTGTGCGCCACCCTGATAGCAAATTTGTATATTTAACTTCAGGTACGCGGCGCAGGGAGAAAATGACTGGAGGCGTACGCCTGTACGTTGACATTCATTTTACTGAACTGCAACAAAGTAACTGATTTAAATATCCAAATTTGCGTGTTGCGCGTTGGATTGAATAAACGACTTCCGAGACGCCACATCCGTCCCCATCAAGATGTCAAATACCTTGTCGGCTTCCTGGCCGTCTTCGATGGTTACCTGCTTCAAGAGTCGGTTTTCTGGGTGCATGGTGGTCTCCCAGAGCTCGTCGGCGTTCATCTCACCCAGACCCTTGTAGCGTTGGATGCGGAACTTAGTTGCTTTCTTGGTTGTTTCAGCCTCTGCTTCCGCCTCTTCAGCTCCCTCCACCTCATCGGTTTCGTCGGCGACTTCAGCTGGCTCTTCCTCACCAACAATGGCAAACTTCTCCTGGTCGGTGTACGCGTACCAGGACTCTTTACCCTTCTGAATCTTATACAGTGGCGGCTGCGCTATGTACACGTACCCTTCTTCTAAGAGTGGGCGGAAGTAGCGGTAAAAGAGGGTCAACAGAAGCGTGCGAATATGTGCACCGTCGACGTCGGCGTCGGTGGCAATAATAATCTTATGATAGCGCAGCTTCTCAACATCAAATACGTCGCCAATAGCGGTACCGAGTGCAATCACCAGGTTTTTAATTTGCTCAGAGGCGAGCATCTTGTCGATGCGAGCTCGTTCAACGTTGAGGATCTTACCGCGCAGCGGCAGAATGGCCTGCGTCTTGCGATCACGCCCCATCTTGGCTGAGCCGCCAGCTGAGTCTCCCTCTACGATAAAGAGCTCTGAGTCGACCGCACTCTTGCTCTGACAGTCGGCTAGTTTGCCTGGTAGTGAGAGCCCCTCGAGCGCTCCCTTACGCAAGACTGAGTCTTTAGCCGCTTTAGCCGCTTTGCGTGCCTTTACTGCCATGATGACCTTGCCGATCATGGCCTTAGCGTCGTCGGGGTTCTCCTCGAGAAAGGTGCTAAACGCTTCGGCAAATACGCTCTCGACAGCACCGCGCGCTTCAACCGAACCAAGCTTACCTTTGGTCTGCCCCTCAAACTGAATCTCCGGCATCTTTACCGACACCACAGCAGTAATACCCTCCAAAACATCGTCACCAGTAAAGGTGCCCTCTTTTTCTTTGATGAGGTTGTTCTTCTTGGCGTAGTTATTGAGCGTACGCGTGAGCGCAGTCTTAAAGCCCGTCACGTGCATACCGTGCTCAGGGTTGTAGATGTTGTTCGCAAAAGCTGAGATGCGCGAGCTGATATCATCAACGTACTGCAGCGCCACCTCCACTGAGAGCACGTTTTCTTCGACGTTCTCTTTCTCGACGTAGAAAATATTTTTATGGACCGGCTTTTGGTACTGGTTGTTGAAGGCTACGAGCGACTTAAGACCACCCTCGAAGTAGAAAGTTTGCTTTGGTACCTCAAGCTCCAGGTCGCCAATGTAAATGGTGCTCTCAAGCGACTTTGGGTCGAGTTTGGCGTCA
Source organism: bacterium (assembly GCA_002710785.1). Lineage (GTDB taxonomy): Bacteria > Patescibacteriota > Minisyncoccia > Phycocordibacterales > UBA918 > OLB19. Next base: position 6,826 of record PAMC01000003.1, on the reverse strand, counting down.
CTCTCGCGTGCGTCCACGACCGACAGGCGCATACCCTTAACAAGGTAGGCCTGCTGGCGCAGGTGCGTAACAATGCGCTTCCAGTCGTACGCGATCTCTTTAAATACATCGGGGTCAGCCTGAAAGGCTACGATCGAGCCCTGAAACTTGGTGGTACCGAGCTTCTTAACTTTTGCTTTTGGTTTACCGATGTTGTACTCCTGCACGTAGTGGCCGCCATCTTTGTGCACATCAACGCGCGTGTGCTTCGAGAGCGCGTTAACGACCGACACACCCACACCATGGAGACCACCCGAAACCTTGTAGCCGGTGTCGTCACCACCAAACTTGCCGCCGGCGTGGAGTGTAGTCATAATGGTCTCAAGGGCAGAGACTTTGGTCTGCTTATGCTTGTCGATTGGAATACCGCGACCGTTGTCTACGACACGTACGTAGTTGTTCGGCAAAAGCGCAACCTCGACCCGACTGGCAAAACCGCCCATCGCCTCATCACGCGCGTTGTCAAAAATCTCCCAAATCAGGTGGTGGAGGCCATCTGGTCCGGTTGAGCCGATGTACATACCTGGTCGCTTACGCACTGGGTCGAGCCCTTCGAGGACCGAAATCGACGATGCGTCGTAGCTAGTTGATGACTTTTTCGTAGTGACTTTTTTCTTGGCGGGCATAATAGAATTTAATAGTTATCGGTACTGAGTGTTCCAGGAACTTGCTCTAGGAATTGAGCAAATTCGGAACTAAATTCGTGATAATCGCTACGCTCATTCACTCATTTAACCCTGTAATTATAACATTTTTTGCGTAAACGTGCCGCTTAAAATCGACACCAAAAACCACTGTCCCCCACCCCTATTTGACAAATATCAAAGCCAGGGCGTATTGTTAAGTTAAGGCCATGATGTGGCCATGAACCTTCCAAGGAGTTGAAAAATGCCCATGCCCAAAGACCATCGTCCGGTCTGGACTCGTCCGGCATTTCGCGGCAAGAACGGGATACGCCGTCTTCGCGCCGTTCTGGAACGCATCGAACGATTGCGCGAAGCGGAGATACTGGAGCCCGTAAATACGCCGCCGCGCGAATGGTTTGCCTAAGCGAACCACGACAATATTAAGCTTGGCGACCCGTTCGCCAAGCTTTTGCTTGACTATACTAACGAGTCTCCCACCCCTTTTCGGTGGCAGCAGCGTAAACTGAATCCATTATGGTATTGACCTCACTATCAGTGAGCGTTTTTTCTTTGGATTGAAATACAAGACGGAAGCCTAAGCTCGTGCGGCCATCTTTGGTAAATTCATCAAACTGGGTGGTACGTACTCGCAGTGGACCGGCCTGCTCATTAAGCACTTGCGCTACTTCTGCAGCAGTAGTGCCCTCGGTTACCCAAAGTGCAATATCACGGCTCATGTGTGGGTAGGCTGAGAATGGCTGGTAGACGATCTCCTCACCCACAGCCACAGCGTCGTAACCCTCAGGAGCTGGGAGCGACGTTAAGAGTGCGGTTACGTTACACTCAGCCACCCCCTTTTCAATCGTCCAGTCGATGGTGGTACCGAGCGCCTCCTCGATCGCCTTAGTTGCTTCGGTGAGCATCTTGTCCTCTTTACCACTGTAGCCAGACGGTTTGCTACGTACACCCAACGCGAGCGCCACATGCTCTCCTACCCCGCTGTCGGTTTTATGAAAGACGGTACCCAGCTCAAACACTCGAGTGTCGGCGGTACCCAAAAGATCGGTAAAACCGGCATTTTTATCAAGCACTTCAGTTAAATTTTTTGTCAGAGACGAACGCAAACAACTTTTATCACTCGCCAGCGCATTTTTAAGCTGGACTTGGTCTTTGTTGCGAAAACTCGAAGTGATCACCTCTGAGTAGCCCGCCGCCATGAGCGTCTCGCGCACGCGCTCGCTGTAGTAGTGTCGAGCGTTGTACTCAGGAAGTGCGGCGGCGGATGGCTGCACCGCAACCACGTGTTGGTAGCCGTTAAGGCGGCCAATCTCTTCGATGTAATCTTCTTCGATCGTAAGATCGGTACGCTCCCACGGATGCGTCACCTGGAGCATATCGTCTGCCTGCTCGACCATCGCGCCGATACGTTTAAGTAACTCAACCATGTCGGAGGTCGCTAGCTGCAACCCTAGACGCGCGTTAACTCGCGCTGGATCAACGGTTGTGGTGACGGGCTCAACGCGCTTTAGGTACGTGTCGACCACACCGCTGAGCTTACCGCCAGCAATTTTTATGATGAGGTCGGTCACCTCTTTTTGGGTGTACATCAAGAGCTCGCGCGACGGCTCGTTCTCAAAGCGTTTGCTCGCGTCGATCACGATGCCTAGGCGCCGGGCTGTCTTGCGGGTAATGGTCGGGTGCCAGTGAGCAGCTTCGACGATAATTTGGGTAGTGCCCTCGTGAACGCCGGCAAAGCGTCCACCCTTCACGCCGGCCAAGCCAATCGGTGTGTCACTCGAACCATCAACTACTAACACCTCGCTACCGGTGAGCTCAACATCGCGATCTTTGTCTTTTCCACTCTCAGCCAGCAGGCTGACCTTCTCCCCAGCCCGGGCGTAACGCACGTCAAACTGCCACTTACCATCTACCTGCGGGAAGAGCTCAGCGTCGTAGGCATGAATTGGTTGACCAATGGCGAACATCACGTAGTTGGTCGCGTCAACAATATTATTAATCGGCCGCTGGCCAATTGCAATGAGGCGCTCTTTAAGCCACTTGGGTGATTCTTTGACTTCGATGCCGGTTATGAGCGAGGCGGTAAAGCGAGGGCAGGCGTTACTGTCTTCGATATTAATAGCAATGACATCGGTCTCGGGAAGGTCGACCGTTTGTGTAAGTGGGTCATGAGCCAATGGGGTGCCAGTAATTGACGCGAGCTCACGAGCGACGCCGCGGTGACACAAGCAGTCGCTTGAGCGATTCGGTAAAATATCGACATCGATGATGGTGTCGCCGCTGACTTCTTCGATACCCTCAAGCTCAAATGCGTGCATGCCTAAAAGCTCACCCGCGTCGTGCGCAGTTAATGTCGTGTCGCCAATATAGTCTTTGAGCCAATTCCAACTTACCAACATACTTAGAACTGATTAACGAACCGAAGGTCGCCGGTGTAAAGGTCGCGCACGTCGTTAATGCCGTACTTCATCACCGCTAAGCGGTCGATCCCCATACCGAAGGCGTAGCCCGAATATTTTTGTGGGTCGATACCGGAGTCGCGCAGCACATTAGGGTGCACCATGCCAGCACCCATTATCTCGATCCATTTGCCCTTAAGTTTGGAGTCACCCGAGAGTAAGCGCATGTCGACCTCGACTCCCGGCTCCACAAATGGGAAAAACCCCGGCCGGAAGCGCACTTCAACGTCACCACCCAAGAAGTGCTCAAAAAAGTACTCGATGGTGCCCTTGAGGTGGCCGAGGTGTACCCCTTCACCCACCTCAAGTCCTTCGAGTTGGTGAAACTGGGCTTCGTGTGTGGCATCGGTAGCTTCGTTGCGAAAAGTCTTGCCCGGGCAGATCATCCTTATCGGGAGCTGGCTCACGTGTGATTCCATGTACCGCGCCTGGACCGGACTTGTATGCGTGCGCAGCACTGTTGGCTCGGACACGTCGGCTTCTTTAAACCAAAACGTGTCTTGCATGTCTCGGCTCGGGTGGTCCTTGGGCACATTCATACGGTCGAAGTTGTAGTGCTCGCTCTCGACCTCGGGTCCCTCAGCAAACACAAAACCGACCTCAGCAAAAATGCTATTGATCTCAGCAATCATGCGTGAAATGGGGTGCTTGTGACCGGTCGTTTCCATAGACTTAGACTATACCAGAGCAGGGTTAATTGGCGAGCGTAGTTAGTAACTCAAAGTAGTAACCTCGGTCGCGCACAAAAATCTGCTGCCCGAAGAGTGCAACCGTAATGTCCTCACCCGGGTAGAGAAGCTGGGTGTTTTGCCACCCCCGGTCATCGACCTCAATAGCGTAGAGACCGTCACTCAGCTGGGCTAAGACGAGGTCATCAGAACCCGGAAAGAAATCAAACAGGTATACCGGGCGGTCAAGGGTGTCCATTTTGATTGCGCTACGACAAACAAAGTCGCCCCGGGTGGCAGCAGTTTCTACAGCGCTGGCCAGGTTAGCCACGTTATTTGCTACGTACACCCCAAGAGCAGTCGAGCTGCTTACTTCAGTGGCAACGTTAATGCAAAAGTAGTACGGATGGTTGTTCGGATCGCCCTCCCAAGACACGAAGAGACCTTCGTCCGTCTCAAAGAGGCGTCGGTCGTTCTGCTGACGTGTCGTCGTCGCTGTTGAGCTCGTTGCGGTACTGGTAGCTGGCACTGTGCTAAAAGTAAAAGTGCCTTCGAGCTGCTCTTGAATGCGCGTGCGCAGGGTTGGCGGCGTAGTCGTGCTTGAAGTAGCAAAAAGGTCGGCGACGAATGCGTACTCGTCGTTGACGCGCAACGTGGATGTCGCCTGCGTTGTGCTCGCTTGGTACGGTACGCGGTACGTCACATCAGCCCCGAGCGGCAGCGTTCCGGAAGCCGCTGCGACAAACTGGCGGCCGGTAGCGGTTTCGTACGGAGTGATGAGGCGAACTTGCGGCGAGACGGGAAAATTAAAAGCCTGGGCCTCGGTCACAATGTGTGGGTATACCGGCAGCTCCTTAACCCAGGTGTGTAAACCCTCTCCTTGGACGTGCAGCCGATGGATGCTGGACGGTAGATTTTGAATATACGCGGCACGCTGGAAAAGACGGTAGTTCTCAACCAGTTCGTCGTTGAGGTAGATGGCGGTGTCTTCGGTCTCAGCAGCAACAAACAAGCCGCCAACGCTCACAATGTTGCGATCAGTCTCGGTAAAGCTCACCCGATAGCCAGTTGCGTAGAAGAAAAAAATCGGTACCAGACAAACAAATACGAGAAGTAGCGATCGGAAAAACCAGGTGCGGTGGTGGTACGGTAGCGGCTGCACTTGCGGCTCAGGAGACATACAACAAACACTAATACTAACGCGTTTTTGGAGTTATCCAAAAGCCCATGTAGCGACCGAGCATGAGCCGCGTTTGTGAGTCGAGGCCCGGTATCGCACTGAAAATAATCATGGTCGCTGGCACCAAGATCCACTGCACCGCCATTACCACGTAGCGCAGACGGCTGCGATGGTCGGGTCGTGGCGGAATCATCGAGAGTGAGATGATTGACGAGATGACCAACCCAAACATGGCGAGAATCAGTAGGTCACGCACCACAAATGGTAGGTTGTACGAAAGAACCGTCTGGTGAAACTCGGCTGAGCCTAAGAAGATCGGTGCCCACCCGAGAATAAAGAGCATAATCGGGTTGGTTACTAAACTCCAGTACCCTTCTGCTTGCTGTAGGCCGATCTTCCATTTTTTACGGCGTGAGATATTTGGATTCTTACTAAAGTGATAGAGAATGTAGCAGAAGTTCTCCACTCCGTACGTCCAGCGGCGGTGCTGCTTGTAGATGTTTTTTATTGTTCCCCACAGCGTCGGTGCCGCGTTGGCGTCCATCGACACCGGGTACGAGAGTGGCACAACGTCGTACTCACCATCGTTAGCAATGAGCAAATTCCAGTAGATGCGCGAGTCTTCGCTCACCATGTTGCGCTGCCAATAGCCAACTTCGTAGAGCGCCTGAAAGCTGACCGAGTGCGAAGAGAAGGTCGCCATGCGTTCAGGTCGTTCCTGCTGTACCATCTCCCAAAAGGTGCTGCTCATGGCCACGACGCGAGCGAGGGCTGGCGCGTCCCACATGTTGTTGTTAAACACCGGCACTGGCTGAAATGAGGTCTTGAGCGGCCGCTCAGCGGTCATAAAGTGCCAAATGAGACAGTTGAAGTAGTCGGGGTACACCACCGTATCGATATCAAAAATCGACACCAGTGTGTGGTTGTAACGGATGCCGTGCGGGTCGAGCACCTTGGTGCGTACCTCCTCGGCCGCCCAAGCGGCGTTAGCGCCCTTGCCCGCCACCTCTCCGGCAATGTCACCGGGGTGAGACGTAATAAGGAAGTAGCCGAACTGCTCGCCATACTTGGCCTTCATTTTCTCAGCCAATGCTTGCGCTGGCTTCCCCGCTCGCTCCTCAGCGGCTAGTACCACAACCAAACTCTGCTTATCGTACTTAACCTCTGAGAGTGACTTCAGGGTGGCGTCAACAACCGCTTCCGGTTCGTTGTAGAACGGCAGAATCACTACGTGGTAGAGGTGTTCGTAGCTAAAGCGGTCGATGAGCACTTGCCAGTTAAGGCTCATATGATGGCGTAGTCGCTTCCAGTTGTACCGCAGGTGCCAGGAGAGAAAGGCGGTCTTTAACAGCCAGTACATGGCAAACGCGATAATAAAGTACGCCGCAAAAAATGGCGCGTAGATTGAAGCCAGTACCACTCCGATGAGCGTTGCCCATGAGGCGACGCCCGGCACAATTTCTAAAAACCGGTAAAAGCGACGGTCACGGCCAGATAACTCTGGCGCACGCCCAACATGAAAATCAGCCCGGCGGGCATACGGCAACAGGTGCTCCTTGGAGGTCTCCATACGTGCTTGGCAGTATAGCGCGATTTTTTACGAATACCAGTGGCCAGAAAGCCTTTTTATGGGGTTATTTTGGATTATGGTAATAGGGTCGTGTCGACCGCGTCTGGCCGGCGACCAAGCATGAGCGTCACGGGTTACTAACTATTTCGTTTCGTACCTCACGAAATACTAAGCACCCGCGACCACACCTCCCGGGCTCGAACAGGTGTGCACCTGCGGTCTACCAAAACTTTGTGACAACGTCCCACGGTATCACAACTCCATCC
>PAMC01000002.1 GCA_002710785.1 bacterium | reverse complement strand
ATCTCTCAGGAGACTTAATGATACCTAATCTTCAAGGCGGCTTCCCGCTTAGATGCTTTCAGCGGTTATCCGTTCCGAACATAGCTACCCAGCGGTGCCACTGGCGTGACAGCTGGTAGACCAGAGGTTCGTTCACCCCGGTCCTCTCGTACTAGGGGCAACTCTCGTCAAGTATCGACGCCTGCAGTAGATAGGAGACCAACCTGTCTCACGACGGTCTAAACCCAGCTCGCGTGACTTTTTAATTGGCGAACAGCCAAACCCTTGGGACCTGCTCCAGCCCCAGGATAAGTCGAGCCGACATCGAGGTGCCGAACCGTGCCGTCGCTATGGACGCTTGGGCACGACTAGCCTGTTATCCCCAGGGTAACTTTTATCGGGTAATCTCCGGCGGCATCTAAAGCCAACCATCGGTTCACTATGTCCCACTTTCGTGTCTGCGCGGCACCTACGCCTTGCAGTCAAGCCAACTTTTGCCATTACACTATCGGCACGGTTTCCATTCGCGCCTAGTTGACCTTGGAACCCCTCCGTTACTCTTTAGGAGGGAAGCGCCCCACTTAAACTGCCTGCCACGCACTGTTCCTGACGGGTTTTGCCCGCCGGGTTAGAGACTACCAAAATAAAGATGGGTATTTCACTGGCGACTCCACGGTACCCGAAAGCCCGCTTCAAAGTCTCCCCACTATGCTACGCATTAATTCAATAGCCCCAATACGAAACTACAGTAAAGCTCCTGGGGTCTTTTCGTCTAACTGCAGGTAAGGGGCATCTTTACCCCTATTGTATTTTCACCGAGCAGGTCCTTGAGACAGTTTCCCAGTCGTTACGCCATTCGTGCACGTCGGAACTTCATGTTCTAACCGAATGCGAATCCAAATTATATGGAACGACATCTGATGTAATCCCCTATTACTAGAGGCACAGACTATATCTTCATCTCAACAGAGCAAGCAAATCTTGCTTGCGATATTTCCGCTTACCGCTTGGATTCATCTGGAATGCTTCGTGCACTATTTTGCACAAACCAGGTTTTGTGTGGTGGCCACCATCTTTCATGAGCATACAAACCCGAGCGAAATGCTCAAAGTCTACTTGCTTACCCGAAAGCATGGGGTACTGCACAAAGTGAGGGATAATGATGTCACACAAGTCAGTTAACTTGCGGACTTCGTATTTCAGGGTTTTGTCTGAGTAGTCTCGTCGCATATGCCCGCACTTGAAGTGCTCTTGCATTAGGTACAAAACCTCAGCTCGGTCTTCGTTTTGACTCACGCTGAAGCTCGGTCTCGTTTCGATCCCGATAGTAAGCTTCGCGCGTTTTAAAAACGAAACACTGAAACATCCCTCTCCGTCGGTATATCCGGAGATATATTCGTACACATTTCTCTCTGTTGAGAGCCGGCGTGTGATGGTACGCATTACTACTAGTGTACCATCTCGGTCACCGCTGTACGGCGGTGACGTCAGTCGTTACGGGGTCAAGTGCGAAATTGCTTCGCAATTTCGCACCGACTTCCCACGGTATCGCCCTTAGAGCATTGTCTATACCTTGATTATAGACCCTCTAGTCGGGATTCACCGTTATAGCCGGTTTTGCTATCTCTTCTGTTTAGCTCGTTACCTAAGGTAGGGATAGCTAGACTGCATCGCTGCAGAATCGGGCAGTTCTCTTACCCGACAAGGAATTGCGCTACCTTAGAACGATTATAGTTATCGCTGACATTGACCGGGGCTTATACAGCCCAGCCTAACAATCCGAAGATCATTAGACCATCCGTACTTAACCTTCCGGCATTGGTCAGGCGTCACCCCCTATACATCCTCTTGCGAGTTCGCAGGGAGCTGTGTTTTTGCTAAACAGTCGCCAGGAAATCTTTCGCTGCGGCCAGCTGCAGATTTAAGCTTTCAAACAAGACTATTTTCGAGTCGTTTGAACAATTCGCGTTTACCAGCACCATGATTTTTAAGTTGCGATTCTCGATTAATCGCGTCTTGTTTGTGACGAAACGCCTCAGCGTAGACGTATACCCACTCACCTTGTGAGTTACGCGTTGTCGCCTTTTTACCTCGAGCGTTGTGCTCTTTGAGGCGTTGCGTCAAATCATCGGTACGACCGAGATACTTCTCTTTCGTATCAGTGTGCTGTATGAGATAAACGTAATGAAACATGGTTTCATTATAAGCTTAAATCTGCAGCTGGCAGGCCTTATCCCGAAGTTACGGCCGCTTTTTTGCCGAGTTCCTTAAGGACCTCTCACTCGTTCGCCTTGGTCTTCTCGACCCTACCACCTGTGTCGGTTTGCGGTACGGTACAGCACGCGTACAACCTTAGAAGTTTTTCTTGGAAGCGTGCTCCCCACATCGGCTCAACCGTAGTATCACCTCCAGACTCTACTCGCGCTATTGCTACCCGGATTTACCTAGGTAACACGCTCATAGCTCCAGCACCAATCCAATAAGATGCCGTGGGTACAACGCTCCGTCCCTCCATCGGAACGAATGCTGTGTGCAGGAATATTAACCTGCTCTCCATCGCCTCCCCCGTTCGGGATCGGCTTAGGACCGACTAACCCTTCGCTGATCACCATCGCGAAGGAAACCTTGGTATTTCGGCGGGAGGGGGTCTCACCCTCCTTGCGGTTACTTGTGCCGGCATTCTCACTTCTATACGCTCCACCGTGGGTCACCCCTTGGCTTCATCGCAGAATAGAACGCTCTCCTACCACTCGTACACTTCATCAAGGACCCGAAGTTCCTCGATGGAACTTCGGAAGATTCTGGCTCAGTCGGCACCAGACAATCGTCTGATTTCCTTCCGCCGATAGTAGCGAAAGGTAAAGAGCCATCCAAGAACGGCTCCGCCGGCCATTGCAAGAACAAGGCTGGGGTCGAACATGATTTCTTCCTCCTAATTGCCACCGGTTGGTGGACTTTTGAACTTAATCCTTGATGAAGTGTACGAATCCGCAGTTTCGGTAATATGCTTGAGCCCCGATCATCTTCGGCGCAAGGACTCTCGACCAGTGAGCTGTTACGCTATCTTTAAAGGATGGCTGCTTCTAAGCCAACCTCCTGGCTGTTGATGAATCCTCACCTCCTCGAGATGCACTGAGCATATATTTTGGGACCTTAACTGGCGATCTGGGCTGTTCCCCTTTTGACCAACGGAGCTTCTCCCCCGTAGTCTAACTGCCAAGCTATAATCTCTGGTATTCGGAGTTTGATAGAAAAGACGAGGTTTCCCCCTATTCTTTTCTTCCAGTGCTCTACCCCCAGAGGGACCACTTGACGCCAACCCTAAAGCTGTTTCGGAGAGAACCAGCTATTACGGAATTCGATTAGCTTTTCACTCCTTACCACAAGTCATCCGATGGTTTTGTACGGCCAACCGGTTCGGGCCTCCACGACGTTTTACCGTCGCTTCACCCTGCTCATGGCAAGCTCATCCCGCTTCGGGTCGTACCCCTACCCCATATATGTCGCGCTATTCACGCTCGCTTTCACTGTGCCTCCGCGGGGTTACCGCTTAGACTGGAATAAAGGTACACTCGCCGGCTCATTCTTCAATAGGCACGCCGTCGCCCCGCAGGGCTTCGACTCCTTGTAGATGTATGGTTTCAGATCTATTTCACTCCCCTCTCCGGGGTTCTTTTCACCTTTCCCTCACGGTACTAGTTCACTATCGGTCTAGCGCAATATTTAGCCTTAGGAGTTAGTGCTCCCAGATTCATTCGAGCTATTCGTGTCTCGAACTACTCAGGAACGGAACCAACAGAGACTGGAACATTTCGCATACGGGACTATTACCCTCTAGGGTCAAGCTTCCCAGCTTGTTTTGCTATATTCCAATTTGGTAACTCTGCGCAACTAAATGCAGATTCCGCCCTACAACCCCACACATGTAAACACGTATGGTTTGGGCTGTTCCCGTTTCGCTCGCCGCTACTCAGGGAATCGCGAGAACCTTCTTCCTGAACGTAATGGCGCAGTGCACCACGGATGATGCATTGCATCCGTCCAGAAAGAAAGTTCCGACTTATTGCTTTCTCTTCCTCCAGGTACTGAGATGTTTCACTTCCCTGGGTTTGCTCGCTCATACAAGCGTGACAGTCCAACGACTGCCGGGTTTCCCCATTCAGAGACGTCCGGATCGAAGGTTGATTGGCACCTCCCCGAACAGTATCGCCGCCATTCCGCGTCTTTCATCGCTCACGCTAGCCAAGGCATCCACCATACACCCTTACATTCCCATAGGGAATGCTGTACACCGCTATTGAGTATGTAGTCATAGTAGTACGCTTTAATCCTGGGAGGTAACGCGCTACCTGTAACAGCATTCAATGCTGCTCCTTACAGGAGCTGTACACCTTGTCGATATTTTTTCGTTACCTCAAAAATATCAGGCAAGGTCTTGCGCCAGTCCCCCGGACTGGCTCACACCGCTTTACAACGGGTGAAGTATTTAGCGACTTCTTTAAACTACATCTCGTTTGTACGATTGTGTCGCTGTCGCGACACGTTTGAGTGTTTATCATGAACTCCGAGGAAGAACCGTCCGAACAGCCAACGCGATGGCTGTTCGGACGGACGGGACGTAAAAGGTCTGCGCGGACCCTCATTGTCGACACCAAGCAGCGTACTCCAGCTTAAACTGGGTATAGGCTACAAGGTTGAGGCCTTCCTCGTCAGAACAAACTCCTCCTCGGAGTTCATGACAATTTTGATGAGTGTTGTATCTTTCGATACAACGATTGTCTATCGAGGACGAAAAGACCTGAGCGGCTCTCGCTCATTTCTTAACTCGATAGACTACCCCAGCACTATTGCTTGTTACGGGCTCACGCTATTACCCTATTCGGCACGCGTGTCGCCCGCAATAGTGCGGGGTATACCTGCTGCCCAGCTCCAGATTTGTGATTATCTACACCACACTCTGCAATACCACATCCGTAGTTTTACAAAGCAAAGCATACACAACTCACAAATCTGGAGCTGGGCAGTGCCTCCGGGCGTCGATTCCCAGAGGACTTTCGAACCGGACCTTATCAATCCGGTTCCAGGATATGCAATTGTCAATGGACAATTGTTTCCGTGAATCTTTCCGTTAAAAAAACCGCGTGGACGCGGCGCAAAACACAAAGCGTGTAGAGCGGCGCTAGCGTTTTTCTTGGGTCAGACTCATAAACAATGTGCAAGAGTATACACGAACAAGATTTTAAGTCAAGAAAAATCCCTTGATATTTCCCCGCCCGCACCCACAGATTTATGCACAGTGTTATGCACACAAAAATGGCTCCGTAAGGGAGCCATTTTTGTGTGCCAACAGGCACCTTTACTCGTGGTGCGTATGTCCGTGACGGTGAGAACCACCCTGCCCCGTTACGCCAGTTAGGTAGCGGGCGGCAGCATCTCGCCCGCCGAGGCCAAACGCCAGACCAAAGGCGAGTGCGAGGCCAAAGACGAGGCCAGCAAACAGCATCTGGATGAGCTCTGGTGCAATCGAGAGCTGATTAAGCGCAGCGAGCACCGTAAAGAGGATAATCGCGTAGTAGCTAAACTTTCCCAAAAGCTCTGGTGAGCCGAGGCTCGACGCCTTAACGCCAGCTACCACCATCTTCTGCGCAAAGCCAGCTAAGATAAAACCACCAAAGAGAATCAAGACCGCCACAATCACTTGCGGGAGGTAGCCGAGCACAATCTCACTTAAGAATGCCGTCGCTTGGTGCAAGTTGAGAATATCGAGCGCCGCCACAAAAAAGACGATGATCACGAACCATTTCACCAATGTTCCAACAAAGAGGCCTGAGTTTAGCTTGTAGCCGGCCTTCTCGGTGAGCGAGTCGACGCCAGCTGCGTCGAGCGCTTTGTCAACATGGAGTGTGGTAAAGATACTCTCTGTAATCGACTTAAGCACTCCACCGAGGAGCCAGCCAACTATGAGTACCAAGAGAGCCACGACAATTTGTGGCAAGATGGAAATAAACTCGACCCAAATAGTTTGGAATGAGTACGAGAGAACGTTTGTCCATTCATTCATATTAAAGGTTTCTTTAGAAGTTGTGAGTAACATATACAGAATACCATTCGCCTTCTGGCGAGTGGTATTTGCTCACATATTTCCAATTTGTCAAAACAAGTTACGGGCGGCGTAGCTCATCGCGCATGTCGACGCGGTCGACGAGTATCTCGTGCGGGTAATCAAACACGTCACGCGTGAGCTTATCGTACATACCAACACGGTAGAGCAGCTCCTCGGTGGTCATGGCTGCGTAGCGAATTTCGATACCAATCTCACTCTCGAGTGAGCGAATGGCAGCCTCAACCTTCTTCTCCGGGAGTTTTTTCATGGCAATGAGGAGGTCGAGTCGCTGCTCAAAGTCGCGCACAAAGACCCCGGCAGTCACCACCACATCGAGCACTCCTGCCTTCCGCAGCTGGCGCACCACACTCTTACCATCAAGCGGCGCCGTCTCAAAGAGAAAAGTCTGCAACGCCTGCAGTTCCGGAAACTGCTTGTTAAGCGCAAAGCCGTGCACTCGGGTTTTCTTGTCAGCATTAGGCAGCTGCTCAAAGAAAACCTTTTTCTTAATCACACCCGCCTTTAAAAGCGCGTCGATCTCGGTGCGGGCGGTACGACGCACCAGACGAGCCCGACGAGAGATTTCGTCGAAGGTGAATTCTTTTGAAGGGTTAAAGAGGAAAAAGCGCAGGAGTTTTACGCGGGCAGGGCTGCCAAACAGGATTGCGAGCGGATCAACGGCCATAGCAGAATTTCAGTAATGCGATTGTAGCATAGAACCCGGATACTCCCCCACTTGCCGGGAGTGAGTTTTGTGGTGGTGTAAATACCAAACAAAAACCAGAGACGTTGAGTCTCTGGTTTTTGTGTGATTAACCGCGGCACCCTCACGAATCACTAACTATAATCATTCGCTACGCTTTGATTCTAGATAAGTGTTCGCGACCCCGGCTCGCTGCCTCAGCGCGCCAGGAATTGCGCGCTTCGTATCGCTGCGCCTCTGGCGCAAAAGTCGCTGAAATATAGGAATTAAAAAACTGCCCTTTCGGGCAGTTTTTTACCCTTATTTCAGGTTGACTTTGGCGCCAGCCTCCTCCAGCTTCGCCTTAAGCTCTTCAGCTTCTTCCTTCTTAAGGCCTGCCTTAACGTCGTTAGGAGCGCCATCAACAAGGTCCTTCGCTTCCTTCAGACCAAGTCCAGCTGCTTCCTTAACCACCTTAATAACGGCGATCTTCTGAGCACCTGCGTCAGCGATCTCGACGGTGAACTCAGACTGCTCTTCGCCACCTCCAGCGTCGCCACCAGCTCCTGGACCAGCTACTGCTACCGCAGCTGCTGATACACCAAAGCGCTTCTCGAGCACCTTCACGAGCTCATGCAGCTCAAGAACAGACATTTTCTCTACCTGCTCAACGAGCGCCTTAAACTCCTTTGGTACCTCTACTGATTCGTCAACGTCAGATGATTCGTCCGCTGCCTCCTCAGTTTTCTCCTCTTCTTTGGTTTCTTCTGCGGCCGCTTCTTCGGCGGCCTCTTCTTTAGTCTCCTCAGCGGGAGCTTCCTCGGTAGTGGTCTCTTCCTCCACTACTGCTGTGTCTTTCTCATCAGCCATAGTATGTGTATTGCTTGATTAGTAACTACGCACTCTTCTTTTCCGCGATTGCGTTTAGGCCGAGTACAAGACCTTGGATTGGAGAGTTAATGACATTCACGAACATACCGCGAAGAACTGGTAGTGGTGGGATCGATGCGATCTCAGTCATTTCCTCTTTGTTTTTGTAGACTCCCTGGAATACACCACCAACAATAGCGATGCTGTCAGTGTACTGACCAGCTGCTGCTTTGATGTTTTGCGCCGGGGCAATGGCGTCGGTGCTGTAGGCGACGGCAATCTCGCCGTCGAGTGCGGGCATCTCACCTTCAAAAGCACCGTCAAAGGCACGTTTGATGAGAGTCTTCTTGGCCACAAAGTACCCGACACCCTCACCGGTGAGTTTCGAACGCATGGCAACGGTATCGTTACCGCCGAGGTTCTGGAAGTTTACAAAGACGATTGACTCGCTGTTTTGCTTAATGTCGTCAAGCTTGGCGAGAATCGCTTGCTTCTTTTCTTTAGTAATTGCCATTCTGTATCTGTTGAATGGATAAGTATGTTTCAGACCCACAGAGTGTGAGTTCGACCGCCCATTCGGTGCCCTGAGGCAAAGAGTAGGACCTCGGCCGGCGTCGGAAACCCGACTTTGAGGGTGAGCCTTTACGCTCCCCCACCAGCTGTCATGAGTCTGATGCGCAGTACTATAGCAAATTAACTGCCAATGTAAATAATATTAAAACCCGCGTTCGTTTTTGGTTTTGAAGTGCTCAGCCGCGTAGCCGGTGAGGTTAGCCAAGAGTTGCAGGTAGCTGGCCAGTGCAGCGATAGCTAAGAATAGAGTCGGATAATATGCTAACGGGGTTAGAAGGTAGAAGAAAGTTACTGTCGCCGCCATCCAGACTCCAATGCACCATGGGCACGAAAAGAGGTCGGCCAGAGTACGACGTGGGCCGCTTTTTGGCTTCGTGAGTTCTACCCCACTCTTGGTTCGTCGCGCATCCCAGAATTGCTCGCGTACCCACTTGGTGACCGTGTCGTAGACAAACAGTCGCACCAGCAGCCAGGTGGCGAGGGTAATGAGTATAAAGTCGACGGTGGTTAACTCGGTAACCGTGAGGTGGGCTTCGGTGTCGAGAATGATCATACCCATCACTACCAGAACAATAAAAAAGACTGAGAAAACAAAGTTCCAAAAGTACTGGTCGGTAATGCGGAGCATACAATTAGGTGCCTATGGTGCCAACAATGATAATGAGAATGAGTGTCACCGCAATGACCCCCATAAAGCTAAAGAGAAACTTATAGAAGTTGCGGTTGAGCACTTTCATCCCCCACAGTATAACAGAGGGTGTAACAAGAAATGCCCAGGCGCAGAACGCCTGGGCATTTCTTTAAGAAACAAAAAAGCCCGCCGCAAAGCGGGGGCTTTTTTGGTTCTAGACTAGGCTAGACTCGAAACTCTCTTAACTAACTTAGTTAGCTTGGATAGTCTCGTAGTCGGTGCGGTAGTCCTGAACTGGGTTGAGTGCTCGCTCAACAGCGCCGGTAGCACCGTCGGTGTTGGTTGAGTAGTACACCTTACGTAGGGTTACGCGGTAGTCACCTGAAGTGGCAACGTCAGCAGTAACACGTAGGGTGAAGGTCTCAGTTTCACCGTCCTCAACTGTGAATACACCAGTAGTGTCTTCGTCACCAGTTGAGGTAAGGGTGCTCGTGATGGTTGCAGTAGTAGTTGCAGGACCCTCGATGAGGAATACTGCACCGTCTGAACCAGTGTTAGCAGCTGAGTTGTCGGTGATGTAGAAGTCACCGTCGTAAGCGGTCACATCGAAGTCGATAGTGAACTCACCAAGAGTGTCGTTGTCACCTGAAGTGTCAGTAGAAGTCTCTACATCCTCTGCAAGAACTACGATACCAGCGGTGATAAGGGTGTGAGTCTCACCTGATGCAGCACCAGAGATTTGGCTCGCACCGAGGTCATCAGCACCTTCAGCTTGGATCTTGGTAGTGTTACCAGTGAGGCTGAATGAGATTTCGCTACCCTCGTTCACTGGAAGTAGTGCGTCGAAGGTTACCTCCATCTCAAGAGTGATTTCCTCACCAGCGTCGATCACAAGATCGCCTGAGTCGAAGTCGAAGGTGATGGTGTTACCAGCAACGGTTACATCATCGGTATCAACCTCGTCACCATCGAGGAGAAGGCGAACGTCGTTACCATCAACGAGGTCTGCTACTGGAGTACCAGAAGCGACAGCACCGTCAACGATAATCTGCTCGACCTCAACATCGTTGGTTGAGTCGTCAGTGTCAAGGTCAAACGCGAATACTACGTATGCCTCTTCATCATCATCCTGAAGGATAAGGGTGGTTGACTCTGGGTCAGCGCTTGAAGATGAAACATCAAGCTCATCATCGTCACCTGCCTCCTGAACGGTGAAGGTTACATCGTCACCGAGCTCGAAGTCGTTTGCTTCCTCAGTGGTAGCAACGCCATCAGCATCGAAGAAACGCATAGCTTCAACTGAGATGTCCCAGTCGGTAAGCTCGTTAGCGTCAAGACCGTCCATTACGGTTACAGCGATGACGAGATCAAGCTCTTCATCCTCCATACCGACAATGTCAAGACCTGACATGCGGAGAGTACCAGCGTCTTCGTCGAGGTAGTCGTCCTCATCGTCAGCGTTTACTTCAGCTACCTTGTCACCGTCTACCCAGAGAGAAACGCTTTCAAACGCTTCCCATGGCTCAACAGTGTTGGTGTTGGCTTCGCCGTCACCAAGAAGCTGAACGTCCATGCGTGAGATTTCGGCGTCACCATCAGTGAACTCAACCATAACCTCAGCAACTGGAGCGTCTTCTTCGCCCTCTTCGATGTCATCATCAGCAACGTCATCGATTTCGATAGCGTCAACTGAAGCCTCACCTGAGAGCTCCATGTCCTCATCTTCGTCTTCATCCTCATCTTCGTCCATGTCGTCATCCATGTCGCCACCAGCTACACAAAGAGCGTTAGCCTGTGCGCGGGTTGAGTTACCAAAGAAGGTAGTTGGGTTAACGAGACCTAGCGGAGTAAGAATCTCAGCGCGGTACTTCATTTGGAAGTTTGAGACTGCAGCACCAGTAGCTGGGCCGTAGTATGAAGTCTCAGAACCTGGACCACCAGCAGAACCAGCAGGTGCTACTTGGGTTTCAGGCATGCTGTTAAGGAATTGTTGTAGGGCCATAACGTCGGCACCAGTGTCACCCATGTTGAGTGAACGGGTCCAAGTGTATGGACATACAGCGGCGTCTGAACCGCCTGACATGTCGTCACCGCCACCAAGCTGTGCCTGGAGTTGGGTTACGAGAGCGATGAGCTCTTCGAGTGACATGTCTTCAACGTTCTGAGCTGAAGCTGGAGCAACAACTGAGAACACCATTGCCAATGCTACGAGCGCTACTGCGATCTTAGCAAAAGCTACGTTTACAGTTTTAGACATAACTTTTAAGTCTATGTTTAGAATTACTTCTAACATTACTAGTAATATGAATTAATTCATATTTGCGACCGGGGTCGCTGTCGAGCTTGCTCCTGAGCAAACGCGACAGCGACCCCGGTACTGCACTAGTAATCTAATAAAGGTTGTGAGTAAAACTCACCCACTACAGAGATGCCGCCGGCAGTGGTCAGCGTGTGACAGTTTTAATATGTATTGGAGTACAAAGTCTGTACCACCAAGCTGTCAACGTTCACGTGCTCGTGCGAGCTCGCTCTAAATAAAAAGCGTGCGCGCTGCACTTCATGGGTAAGTATACAAACATACCCGCGATGTGCCCACAAATCTGTTGTGGATTGCACAATTTCAGTCAGAGAGCATACGCGCTTTGGGTCGTGGAGTCAACCTAAAACGCACACTACTAAAAGACTGGGCATCTACTCACTTATGACGAGCAGTACTTAGCTCTCTTACAGCGCCCACTCGCACGAGACAACACCCTCTGCGGCAGTCAAGCGAGCGAACAAGTGGTAAAAATACGAATGTATCGAAGAACTTTTGCCTGTCTGTTATAAGACTTTAAGCTAAAGTCCTTAACTGACGGATACACACACCACACTGTCCGATTAGAACAAAGTATACTTAGACCAGCGGCGCTCACCGATTCTTTTAATTTGATTGTTCTCAATCATGGCGTTTAGCTCACGCTGGATTGTCTTTTCACTGACGTCAGAGATAATGTCCGTGATGTCCTTAATACTTACCTCCCCTTTAGCCTCAATGATCGTTAGGATGCGCGCACGACGATTGCTCGCGTCTGGAGTATTCGACGCAGCAACACCCGTAGGCTGTGTGGTGGCCTGAGGGCTAACTGGAGCCTGGCGCCGTGCCGGCTTTGGGGGCGCAATAGGTGTAGGGCTACGCTCAGCCAAAAGCTGATCTTCGTGGCTATAGCGGGCTAGTGCGCGGAGCACCGAATCGATCTCGTTATCAATTACTTGCAGCACCTCTCCGGCAATCACGCCCATTGCCTGCGCTACCCGCAGCTTACTCTCGAGCGTAATGAGCGCGTGCGTTACATCTTGCACGCTCTCCTCAGCTACGTGCGCACGGACGTTTAAGGACTGCAAAACGACGTCATGGAGCGCACGAGCACTGTCCTCAATGTCGGTGATTTGTCGTTCGTATCTGTCCTTTTCCTGTACTGACTGTGTAATATAAAAGACTACTGAGACAACTCTTTCTGTCTTTTTAAAAATGTATTTATAATAATTCTCGTCTTGGATTAGCCGTTGCGTAGATTGCGTGGCCTTTATGAGATCTCGTGTGTCCATGAGCGCGTATTTATGTCTTATAAGTGAGCTCCGTACTGATTTATAAGACACTATACGACAAATGGCTTTTGCGGGCAACTTGTCGTTACGTAACTTTTCTGTCCTAAATAACCTTGTTCTATGGTCTATTTTTAGCGTTTGCCTAGGTCTCCCATGGTATTATGTGACTGTATTTACAATTTATTGCTTACCTCTAGTGACTGTATTCGTTAGTACCTATGGCTGCCCGCAAAAAAAGCACAAAAAAGCGCCAAACGCGCAAACCACTATTTGACGAACTGTCACCACACACCAAACAAGCCATCGGCGCGGTGGTATTTGTGGTGCTGGGGGCCTTCTTTGTGTTGGCGCTCCTTGATTGGGCAGGGTTGGTGGGCGGTATCGCGAAAACAGCGTTGTTGTGGCTCTTTGGTGCCGGTGCCTACGCTGCACCAATTATCTGTGTGTTTTACGTGTACGCGCTCATGCACCCGCAAGAAAACGATGAGGTGTCGCGCGCCAAGGTATTCGGCATTGGCCTTGGGTTTGTCGCTTTGCTTGGTGCACTAGAGCTCTACCGCGAAGAGCTCGGGGGTGCCGTCGGGTGGTTGCTCGAAGCGCCGCTAGCGTACCTCTTTAGCGAGGTCGCAACCGGCATTGTCCTTGGTGCAATGGTGCTCATTAGTATTTTCCTGACCTTTGATATTGGGTTGCGCAAACCAAAGCCAAAAGAGGAACCTCAGGCGGAAGACCTTTCGCTAGAGGGTATGCTCAACAGTAACGATGTGCCTGAGCCTATTGATACCGCTGAGGAATCGGCTGAAGATGACGAGGGAGCGGCCGGGAAGCCAAAACGCGGACTTGGTCGCCCCGGCAGCAAGGGTGCGGAACCAAAAGAGTTTGCCGTGAGCAACTTTGAAGGACCGTACGATCCACCTCCCCTCTCGCTCCTCTCCAAGAACAAAGGAAAGGCTAAGAGTGGTGACGCTAAGGCGAGCGCCAACATTATTAAGCAGACCCTCGACACATTTGGCATCCGCGTTGAGATGGACGAGGTTGAGATTGGCCCGACCGTCACCCGCTACGCCCTTAAGCCGGCACAAGGTGTAAAAATTGCGCGCATTGTTGGCTTGCAGCGCGAGCTTGAGATGAACTTGGCCTCAGGTACCATTCGTATTGAGGCGCCAATTCCGGGTAAATCATTGGTGGGGATCGAGGTGCCTAACATTGAGAAGGCTACCGTCGGCCTGGCCTCCCTGGTTGCCTCCCCCGAGTACACTGACTCTGCCAACCCCCTCCTGGTTGCGCTTGGTAAAGACATTACCGGCAAGGCCCATTTCGCGAACGTCGCGCGTATGCCACACAGCCTGATTGCTGGTACCACCGGCTCGGGTAAATCGGTAATGATCCACAACATCATCATCTCGCTCCTCTACCGCAACTCGCCAGAGCAGCTCCGGTTTATTATGGTTGACCCGAAGCGCGTAGAGCTGACCCTCTACAACGGTATCCCCCACCTCATGACCGACGTCATTACCGACGCCAAGAAAGCCCTCCTCTCGCTAAAGTGGGCCGTGAAGGAAATGGAACGTCGCTACGACATCCTCCAGGCCGAGCGTGTGCAAAACGTCTCCTCCTACCATAAGAACATCTATCGCAAAGCTAAAGCCAAGTGGGTTGCCGCTGGCGAACCCGAAGAGGAGAAGGGCAACCTACCTGAGCCGCTCCCCTACATCGTGATAGTTATGGACGAGCTCGCCGACATGATGCACAGCTACCCACGCGAACTTGAGGCAGCCATTGTGCGCCTCGCGCAAATGAGTCGTGCGGTTGGTATTCACCTTATCCTGGCTACTCAGCGACCGTCGGTAAACGTTATTACCGGTACTATTAAAGCGAACATCCCTACCCGTATGGCCTTCCAGGTTGCCTCCCAGATCGACTCGCGCACCATTATCGACCAGGTCGGAGCAGAGAAGCTGCTCGGCAAGGGTGACATGCTCTTCCTCTCGGGTGAGCTTGGTAAGCCAATGCGCTTGCAGTCATCCTTCCTCTCGGAAGACGAGGTTAAGAACGTTGTCGACTACCTCAAAAACCAAGCTGAGGCGCACACGCTCGACTCCATCGACCTCGACGAGCCAGATGGCAACGACTCCGGTTCGTTCTTCGGTTCGCTATCTGACGATGACGAAGAGGACGAGCTCTATGACGAGGCCAAGCAAGCCGTCATCGAGGCGGGTAAGGCCTCGACCTCGTACCTGCAGCGCAAGCTTAAGGTTGGCTACTCACGCGGAGCACGCCTGATAGATATGCTCGAGGAGCGCGGCGTTATTGGCCCGCAGGAAGGCTCCAAGCCACGCGAAATTCTCATGAGCGGAGACGATTTAGGTGACGCCGAAGAGGACGAGCTCGAGGAGGATTCTCGACCGTACTAGCGAGCATATGGCCATCCCCTACGTAACCCTTGGCTCAATCTTGCGCTGGCTTGGGGTTGCCCTTGTGGTTACAGCGTTTGCAGGGTACGTGCTATGGCAGAGTCGTATTTTTCTTACTGGCCCCGTTATTACCGTGAGTACACCACCACCTGCGACTACCACCGCGCCGGTAGTAGAGCTCGCTGGTACCGCCGAGAACATCGTTTGGATTACCCTAAACGGTCGGCCAATTGGCACCACACCCGAGGGAGAATTCAAGGAGCAGGTGGTACTGGAGAAGGGGTATACTATAGTACAGCTTGAGGCGGCCGACCGTTTTGGTCGCACAACCACCCAGACCTACCCGGTGGTACCACTCCCCCAAGCCACTAGTAGCAGTAATCAGAACGACACTCAGTTATGACCACCAAAAAAACATCTGCTAAGTCTGTGAAAAAAGCGGCTGCCCCAGAAGCAGCGAGTAAGCAGGATGGACCAGATATCAGCGAGACTTTGCGCAGTATCAAAACTAAGTTTGGCGACGACGCCATCATGACCTTAAGCGAAGGTCAAAAAGTCGACATCGACGCCGTGTCGACCGGCTCAATTGGGCTCGACGATGCGCTCGGCATTGGTGGCCTACCGCGCGGACGTATCATCGAAATTTTTGGCCCCGAGAGTTCGGGTAAGACAACCCTCTCACTACACGCAGTGGCCGAAGCCCAAAAAGACGGTGGTGTCTGTGCGTTTATCGACGCAGAGCACGCTATGGACCCAGAGTACGCGAGAGCCATCGGCGTAAAACTCGACGAACTTCTCGTCTCGCAACCAGGTAGTGGCGAACAAGCGCTCGAGATTGTTGAGAGCCTCGTACGTAGCGGTAAGGTAGACGTGATCGTGATTGACTCAGTGGCTGCACTGACACCAAAAGACGAAATTGAGGGTGAGATGGGTGCACACCACGTTGGTAAGCAGGCACGGCTCATGAGCCAGGCACTGCGTAAACTAACGGGTATTGTCAGCAAGAGTAAGACGGTGGTGATTTTCATTAACCAAATCCGCATGCAGGTAGGGGTTATGTTTGGTAACCCCGAGACTACCCCAGGTGGTAAGGCACTTAAGTTCTACACCTCGGTGCGTCTCGATATCCGTCGTATCGCCCAAATTAAAAAGGGTGATGAGGTGGTCGGAGGCCGCCACCGCGTAAAGGTGGTCAAAAACAAAGTGGCAGCCCCATTCCGCACCACCGAATTTGACCTCATCTACGGCGAGGGTATCAGCCGCGAGGGTGAGCTCCTCGCGCTCGGCGAGAAGTACGGTATGGTCAGCAAAAGTGGCGCCAGCTACAGCTACACGCCGGTTGGTGGCGACGAATCAACGGTGGTAAAGCTCGGACGAGGCTACGACGCGGCGCGTACGACACTCAAGGGAGATAAAAAGCTGAGCAACCAGATACTCAAAGAGATTCGCAAAGCCTTAAAAGAAGAAGCGTAAAAAAACAAAAACTCCCGCCAGCTGGCGGGAGTTTTTGTAGTATCTAGAATTACGTGGCAATGGCTGGTGCGTAGAATCGAGCATGACGCAGCTGACGCCCTAATTGCAACACCACAATGCCAACGGCAGCACAGACGAGNAGCGTGAGCATGTCGGCATGNGCGAGNACCTTAAATCCGAATGACCCCAGCTCCCCCACCGGAGTCGATACAAACGCCTGCCACACGCGGGCGACAAAGACGAGCTCTTTGAGCCACCACACGAGGGCGACAAACGCCACAGCGTAGAGAGTGGCCGGGTGCGACACGCACTTAATGGCAAACGCGTAGTACACGCGACGCATAATGCTGGCTTGTAGTTGTTTCTGATTCATACGTCTCTAATAACTCTGGCCGCTCAAAAAAGGTTACGTAAGTAATTCTGCGTCATTCAGTTTGATTAGGGCGTTTCTCTGGAGAGAGATTTTTAATCATTTTATCTACACCCGCCCAGTCATTTTTGCTCTTTAACCTCTCAATTTCATCAGCCGTTTCTTGGGTTACAAAGTAGACGTTAATACTGTTTCCAAGCAAAGCGTCAAGTATAGACGGATAATCAACTTTATCTTCAGGCTCAATTTCTTCTCTCGAAACCCATTCGAGATTACCAAGCCCATGTTCTTCGTTAGCTTCGAATGATTTGCTGGGGAGTCTATAGACCGAACCTCCGTTATCAAGCGACATAAACTGCTCTTTCGACATTGGAATGTAAACATACCAAGTGCCATTATGAATACCTCCGCCTTCTGCGTATTGATTGACCATGGACATTATAGCCACACGTTCAGACTGTGAAGCATATACGGAAGGTCCTTCATCAGGCCGATCAATACTTTTTTTGGCACAAACCTGTCTATGCTCTTATTAGCTGATCCGTGAAAAAGTAATGGTGGTTTTTCCGGCTTTGGCACAAAATTTCTCTCTGAATCCATANCAGCATTAGTTACGCGTCAACATCTTGCAGCAAATCGTCTTCCGCGCCCGCCGCTTCTTTGCGAAACGCCGCCTTAGCTCGGTGAATGCGTGCCTTAACCGTGCCGGCGTTCTCTCCGGTCTCGTCGGCGATGTCCTGGTGGGAGTAACGCTCGAGGTAATGGAGGCGCAAGACGTACGCAAAGTGGCCGGGCAGTTTCGTAAGCACCCGCTCAATGGCGTCACGTTGCTCTTGAAATCCGCTGTGCTCAGCCCGCTCGCCGATAAACTGCTCAAATTCTGGGTCGATCTGGGCAAACCGCTGACCCTCTTTCACTAACTTCTGGTACCGGGTAAAGGCGGTGTTCATGAGAATCCGGTACGCCCATGAGGTAAACTGCGCTCCTGCTTGCGGCTGGTAGCGGTGCGCGTTTAAGTAAATTTTGGTAAAGGTGTCTTGCACAATCTCCTCAGCGTCGAGCTCGTTAAAGACGATGCTTTTGGCCTTACGCAAGAAGGCGTCTTGGTAGCGCTCAACCAGCACTTGAAACAACCAGGGCTGCGCTTGGCTGCGCAAGAGAATCTCATCGTCTGGCAAATCGCGGCCGCTATCGATAGCTGTGAATCCGAGCATGTGCTAGTATTGTGCGCGTTATAACCGATAATTACAAGTAATAGTGGTGGCGACTTATCCGGCTCTGCTGCTTGTTACGGGCTCACACTATTACCCTATTCGGCACGTGTTTCGCCCGTAGCAGGAGCCGGGTCTAAGAATTTCTAATTCGCTTGCCGCTCAGTAAGAAAATCTAAGATGGCTAAGTTGCAATACAATCAAATTGTCCAAAAGAAGACGGTGATCATGGATGACGATCCGTGGGTAGTGCTGTCTAACTCAATTTCGAAAAAAGACCGCCAAAAAGCCAGTAACAACGTCAAGATGAAAAATCTTCGCACTGGCGCAACGGTCGACCGCACCTTCCACCAGGCTGACGTGCTTGAGGAAGCCGACATGGAAAAGCGCGAGGTAAAGTATCTCTACAATAACCGCGGGGAGTATTGGTTTTGCGCACCCGACAACCCAGGCGATCGGTTTAGCCTCGAGGCCGAACTGGTCGGCGACTTAGCCGATTTTGTAACCGAAAATACCATTGTCCAAGCCACCGTATTTAACGAACAAATTATCGGTGTTCTGACCCCTATCAAGGTTGAGCTTAAAGTAAAAGAAGCGAGCGATGCAGTGAAAGGCAATACTTCTAGCGGTGCGACTAAGGAAGTCACTTTAGAAACTGGGTATTTAATCCAGGTCCCCCAGTTTATCAACCAGGGTGATGTCATCTCAGTTAATACCGAAACCGGCGAGTACTCCGAACGCGTTGAGAAGGCATAAAAAAAGACCTCGACAATCCAGGCGGATTGTCGAGGTATTAATGTTGCGGCGGTTGAGATTTTAACCATTGCCCTGTAAGTTCAAACGCCAATATGGCAACGCCAACGCACAGAGCCACTTGGCTAAAGGTGACAAGGCCAAGCCATTTCAAAGCCATACCAGCCAGCGCTAGCATAGCGTACAGCGCGATACGCCTTAGCCGAAGGACCTTACGGCCCTCAGCCTTTTGCGCTTCATCGAGCGGAATAGAGCCCCATGGGCCATTTCTTTTTATTGGTCTACCCATTTTTATTGTCCCACTTCACTTTTTCTGTTTTTTATTTAGCAACATAATCTTTATAGGTAAAGGCCGGCAGCTTTGCTGCCGGCCTTTACCTTTTGCGGTTGGAGTCAATTAGTGGCTCACGTATGGCATCAAGGCCATAAAACGAGCACGCTTAGTCGCACGAGCGAAGTCTCGCTGCTGCTTGGCCGTAAAGCCAGTGCGGCGGCGGCTGTACATGCGCGCGTGCGGGTTGATGTGGTTTTTCAGACGAATGATGTCTTTGTAGTCAATGTGATTGACGGTCTGGGTCTGATTTTCTTCTGACATAACGTGATTATGAGATTGATAATTTCAATATGTAGTTCAGTATTCCACTTTTAAGACCTAGAAATTTTTTGCTCGCAAGGCACTGCCAGAAAATGAAACGAGTGGGAGATCAACTCCAGCGAGTTTCATTTTACGTAGCAGTAACGCAGTGAGCGGAAAATTTATTGTCTAAAAAGGGATGTCTTCTGGGTTGATCTCCTCTTCTGGATATTCTGGAGCCGGCGGCGGTGCATCATTACCCTGGCTGCTACCCTCAGCAGCTGGAGCACTACTGCCACTTCCCTTCGGACCAAACTGTACCCGGTCGGCCACAATTTCGGTGCGGTAGTGTTTCTGGCCATCTTTCTCCCACGAACGGGTTTGGAGGCGACCTTCAACGTACGCGCTGCTGCCCTTGTTGAGGTACTGGGCGCTAGTCTCAGCCTGGCGGCCAAAGACAACGATGTTGTGGTAATCAACGGCATCTTGCCAATTACCATCGCGATCTTTGTAGCGGCGGTTAGTTGCGAGTGAAAACTCGGTTACATTGGTGCCGCTCGGGAGGGCTTTCATCTCTGGATCTCGGGTGAGGTTTCCAAAGACCATGGCTTTATTAAGGTACATAGAGTGTTGGTCTTAGTTACGTAATTACTCTTTCGTTGCTTCAGCTTCAGTTTCTGCTAGAGCTTCGGTTGGCTCCTCGGCTGTAGCTTTATCCTCGGTTGACGCTTCGCTCGCTGCTGGAGCTTCCTCGGTGGCTGACGCAGAAACGTCGACGTCGGTCACCTGCTTGCGCGCGGCGAGTGCCTCGTGGAGGTAAAACGGGTTCTCCTCCTCTTGGCGGGTTAGGCGCACTAGGAGCGCGCGTAAGATATCGGCGTGCGCTTCAACCTCAGCGAGAATACCTTCAACCACCGCTGGTGCGGCTGTAAAACGGATCCACCCGAAGTAGGTGCTCTCGAAACGACGGTACTTGCCGTCAATCATCTTTTGTAATTCGTAGGCCAGGTCAAACCGCTGGGCTGCTTCTGCGAGCCCCACGGTACCACCGGCCACGGTAATGAGGGCCTTGATGGCGTCCTCAACCGTAGCTACTTCCCCTTCAGCAACTGTTGGAAGTACGTGGAAAGCGAGCTCGTAGCTCACCACCTCATCGGTGGTGTCCACTGCCGCTTCAGCTGCTGGCATTGTTGTGTCTGACATTGTGTCTAGAACTTACCTAATAACAACGCGCCTACCGTACCACAAATAACCAGGGCCGACAATGCACCAGGCAGCAGGTCTTTAGTGGTACAATGGCGCCAATGTTAAATGGCAGAACCCACTGGTCAGTCTTGGTGCTCTGCGTGCTCTTAGCGGGTGGCGCGGGGTTTTTCTTCTACCAAACGACCCAGCTTAAATCCAGTTTGGTCACCACCGCGCAAGAGGCAGACGACACTGAGAGCCACCTCACGCAGCGCTTAGCTGAAGCCGTCGAAACCATCCAAAAGCGCGATGGTCAGCTCTCTGAGCTCGAAAACGAACTCGAGGAGACCAAAGAAGACCTGCGCGACGCCGAACGGACCATCGAGGAGTTTGAGGAAGAGTACCGCACCACCATTAACGCCGTGAAGGACCTCAACAAGCTCTCGCAAATCGACGAGGAGCTCCTGCAGCAGTACTCACGCGTCTACTTCTTAAACGAAAATTACATCCCCGAGCGGCTCACCCAAATCGACGAGAAGTGGGTAGATGCGACCAAAAGCGACGAATACTTCCTCGCGCAAGCTTGGCCGTTTTTAGAGGACCTCCTCGAAGACGCCGAGCGTGACGACATCGACCTACGCGTCCTCTCAGCCTACCGCTCGTTTGACGAGCAAGCACAGCTTAAGGGTCAGTACCTGCAAACCTACGGAGAAGGAGCCAACACCTTCTCAGCCGATCAGGGCTACTCTGAGCACCAACTGGGTACTGCCGTCGACTTCACTATCCCAGCACTTGCCGGCCAGCTGGCTGGCTTTGGCGATACCGAGGCCTACCAGTGGCTCTTAGACAACGCATACAAACACGGCTTTATCCTCTCGTATCCAAAAGACAACGCATTTTACGTCTACGAGCCTTGGCACTGGCGCTTTGTGGGCGAAGACCTCGCCCGCGACCTCAACCGTGACGGCCGCAACTTCTACGAAGTCCCCCAGCGAGAGCTCAACGAGTACCGTTTAGAGTTGTTTGATTAAACGGCTTTCCCTAAGTTATAAAATTGCACAGCGTTTTGAACCAACTGTTGTTGTGCCATCTCTTCATCCAAATTTTTAAGCGCTGCGATTTTTTTTACAACCTCAATCACCATCCATGGTTCGCACCGTTTACCGCGGTACGGAGTCGGTGCGACAAACGGACAGTCGGTCTCGGCGTGAATTTTATCGAGCGGTACTGCTTTCACTATCTCCTCGTAGTCTTTGGCAAAAGTAATCACACCGGTAAATGAGATGGTGCCCCCAAGGTCGAAAAATTGTTTGGCTTCTTCGAGGGTACCAGCGTAAAAGTGCACGTTAAACGGCACCTTGGCATGCTGTTTGAGCGTCTCGTACACGTCTTGATAGACGCTGCGACCAGTCGGACTCGCCTCCCCTGGCTTGGGGCCACGGGTGTGGATCATAAGCGGTAAGTTGAGTTCGTTAGCCAGCTCAATTTGCGCGACAAACGCCGCTTCCTGCAGCTCGTAGGTGTCTGCCTCAGTATGAAAATAGTCAAACCCACACTCACCAATCCCCACCACCTTGGGCTGCTTAGCGAGCTCGTGGTAAAAAGCGGTGTCAAACACTTCGCCCTTTGAGATAAACGGATGGCCGCCCTTGCCGATCTCCTCCTCGTCGTGCCGCCCCGGCACAGTCTGAATCGGGTGTAGCCCGACAATGGCACAGCAATGCTCGTGCCGATCCGCCAGCTCAACGGCTCGCTCGCTGGTCGACTGCTTGGTACCAACATTAATTACCGCCACACCCTCCCCTGCGCATTTCTTGGCCACCGCATCAACATCCTCGACAAACGCTGAAAGGTTTAGGTGCGCGTGCGTATCGATGTATTGCCATTTCATGTCGGTACTGTAGCATAGTGGCAAGCCTTCGAGGAGACATTGAGATGGATTCGTTTAGTTTTCCTACCTGGAAATATCCGCCACCACGACATCGGGTTTGGTGGTCGATAATGATCGAGTTTCTGTTTTTGTCAGACGCAGCTAACCTGACGTATCGCGAATGAGACGTCAGGTTATTTTTTGTATTTCAGCGAGAAGTTCCGGAAATTCTGGTTGTAAAAAATGGCCTCGATCAGTAAAAGTGTGTAGCTTGGCGCCAGAGATAACCGCAGCCACCTTCTCACTGTCTGCATAAGGACAAATGGTGTCGTTTTTTGAATGGTACAAATTAATTACTTCTGCACGTGCTTCAATACGATCAATTATTTTTGTATCAACTCCAAACGAACCTATACTTTCTGAATCTGTCGGTAAAGCAAGGGCGATTAAGTGAAGTTTGCTGATGTGAAACGGCGATTCGTTTTCTGAAAGGTACCGAAGTAAAAAACACGCACCTAAAGAATAGCCAATCACGTGTGTGTCGTTATCTACTTCAATAAATGGCACGACTTTCTCAAACCAGATCTTCCAGGCTTCGTAATCAGCATTTTGCTTGTTCGGCATCGCCATAAACAACCACTCGTATCCGGCAGCTTCGAGCTCCACTTGAAGCCAATCTCGCCAACGTTTATATGACTCAGGGTGCGGCTCGTACTCTTGTATGCGCAGGTGCTCATAAAACGCCTGATCGTTGTTATACGAATCTCCCCCATGAATAAATACCACCTGCCCTTTCTTTTCCATGCTATAAAATACCAGCTTTTTCTAGCTCACTTTTAACTCGCACATAAATGAGCCGATGTCCTTCAGCGTTGGGGTGAATACCGTCAGGTAGAAATTCCTGGCTGGTATTAGGAAACACGTCACTGATATCAATCAACACACAGCCTAGCTCAGCAGCAATCCTCTTCACAGTCTCATTATACTTATCGATAAAAGTGTTGCTGTATCCGTGAGTCGGCTTCCATGGCATTGGGCTTAACAACGAGTCGTTAACAGGTAAAAGACTATTTATGAATACATGTTCAGTGTATTTTTTTGCTTCGTTTATACATTCCTTGATATTCTCTTCATATTTTTCAAGTTCGACCCGGTTTGCATTTGTACCGAGTTCAAATTGAGAATCGTTCACACCCAGCGCGAATAAGACCGCTCCATCCTGACCATCTAAACGAGCTTTTAGTTCATGTGGGAAACGCTTGACAAGATTATCGGTGTTGTTGCCAGAGATTCCCAAATTAAAAATCGAGGAACTATAATCGTAATCAGAATCAACTGTTTTCCTAATTGCATACTGAGCAAGCCGATTGCACCATCCACCCATCTCATCATCATGGAAACCCTGCGTAATACTATCGCCGAAAACTAAAATTCTCATACTACTTCAAAATATCTTCTACCAATTCTGGGAACTCACTGGTGTGCATGTGCATTGGAATAAAGTGGCCATAGCCCTCAAATTCTCGTACTTCACAAGCAGATGCAATTTCTTTAATCTTAAACACACTGGCCCGGCAATGATCAAAGTCATTGTCGCTGGTGTACATCAGCACACTCTCCGTTCGACTCGGAAAATCTGGGTCAATTTCGAAGTTTCGGAAAAAGTCATACTTGTTTTCTCCGTCAGGGTCAATCCAAGGAGAAACCAAAATAACACGACCTACCTGTACATCTTTATGTTCTGATAACCAACGCACGAGGAAACCACCTCCACAACTATGGCCGATTAAGATAGTCTTAGGGGTGATATCAAAACGCTCGTATTCTTTACACCACAGTTCGTACTGGGGTTCAAATGCAAATGGCATTTCTGGGGCATCTGCTTTAATATCCCTTATGATTAACTGCTTCTGTAACCACGGAATCCAGGCGAAGTTACTTGAACTAGGAAATTCTTCAGAGTAATACTCCTTTTCACCTGGCTTTCCGTGAACAATAATTGCGTTTTTCATACTAATCCTCTAACCGATTAAAGAGGTTGTCGGGTTTTTGATTTGCCAAGACGGCGGCTTTAATGATCTGGTTTGTGGCTGGCATAATTGGGTAGAGTAAGCGGCCGATGAGATAGAGGTCGTGGACGAGCTCGGCAATGATTTTCTGTGCAGCTGATTTATCTTCTTTGACCAACTTGAAAGGTTCGGTCTCGGTGATCTTCTCGTCCAGGCGCTGGACCTCACTCCAGACGTAATCGCTGGCCACCTGAAAGTTGTAGGTGTCAAGCGCAGTGAGATACGCCTCAGGGAACTGCCCCACTGCTGGTTTTTCGATCGAGTCGTCGAGATGGGTCTCGGCCATTTTCATAATGCGGGCCGTGAGGTTGCCGAGACCATTTACCAGGTTAGCGGTGTACCACTCATCCATCTTTTCCCAGGTGATATCGGTGTCGTCGGTTGGATGCACGTGGCGCAAGAGGATGTAGCGAGCCGCATCAGTACCATAGCGTTCAACCATGTCGTGCGGTGAAATAACGTTGCCGATGCTCTTGCTCATTTTTTGCCCTTCACTGGTGATGAAGCCGTGGTAGAAAATTTGGTTGGTAGCTGGTAGATCGGCCGCTTTGAGCATCGCTTGCCAAATAATTGACTGGAAGCGCACCTGGTCTTTGCCAGCGAACTGCAAGGTCTCGCCTTTGCGCCAGAAGGTTGCAAAATTGCCCTCTTCGTTTGGCCAACCGAGGCACGAAATGTAGTTGGTAAGCGCATCGAACCATACATACATGACATGCTCATCATCGCCCGGCACCGGCACACCCCAGTCGACTCGTGACTTTGGTCGAGAGATTGATAGGTCACCGAGCCCGCCTTTCACAAAATCGATGGCCCATTGGCGCTGCCACTCGGGCACAGTACTTGTTGGGTCGTTCAAATACTCGAGCAAATAGTCTTCAAACTCCGAAAGCTTAAAATAGTAGTTTTCTTCTTCGATCTCGACCGGGTCTTGGTCGGGGTGGTTTGGGCACCGACCATTAACCAAGTCGCTCTCGCGCAAGAACATCTCGTCGCCCACACAGTAGAGACCTGTGTAGACTTTCTTGTCGATGTAGCCATTGTCGACACAGCGCTGCCACAATGCTTGCGCCGCGGCTTTGTGGGCATCGCTGCTGGTGCGAACGAAGCTGTCGTACGAGAGGTTGAGCGCATCCTTGAGTGTATTAAACTGCTCAGCGTAGTGGTCGACGTAGGCTTGCCGGTCTTCTCCAGCAGCATCGGCCTTCTCAGCAATTTTTTGCCCATGCTCGTCGGTGCCAGTATTAAAAAATACCTCGTGACCCATCAGTCGCCAGTACCGCGCCAACATATCAGCCTGCACCATCTCAAGCGCAAAACCAACGTGCGGGTCGGCGTTAACGTACGGAAGCGTGGTGGTGATGTATTTGGCCGGTTTCTCTGACATAGTTTTAGTAATGTAGCATGCTCACGCAATAAAAAAAGCCGTCGACCAATAGATCGGCGGAGTCTACGGAAGCGGCTTAAAGCCATTGGCGACAAGAACCGCGTTGCTGTCAGCACGTGTCCAGCGATGACTCGGAACACACGGTGGCTGCCCGATTTTACCCTCAAGCGTTGTCATTAGGTGCTGGACTGCAACCTCTGGTCCATGAGGGCATATTTCGTAAGCCAAATAGTGCTCACACCAACCCAACAAACGATGCCCGTCCCATTCAGCGCTCATGTCTTCAACTCGGAAGCCGCTGTATTGAAGATAGCTCTTTACCACCCGGAGGGTGGCGCGAAACTCTGCCATTACACCCTCCTTTTGCCAGCCTCCAGCCTATACCTATTTCAAAAATTCAACAAGCTCTGCAACGGCGACCCGCTGCTGCTCGCCGGTGTCGCGGTCGCGGACGGTGACGGTGTCTTTGTGCGCGGGGTCTTCCTCACCCAGGGTGTCGAAGTCGATGGTGACACAATGCGGGGTGCCAATTTCATCTTGGCGACGATAGCGTTTGCCGACGTTGCCATTATCGTCCCAGGCGACGTTACCAAATTCAGCTTTGAGGAGGGTAAACACCTCACGGGCTTTCTCGACTAGCTGTGGTTTGTTTTTAAGTAGTGGTGAGACTGCCACGCGGTACGGTGCGAGGTCGGGATGCAATTTTAGAACGGTACGGCTGTTACCCTCACCCAGGTCTTCTTCGTGGTAGGCATCGGCTAAGACGGCTGCGAACATACGGCCAAGGCCAACTGACGTTTCAAGGATCCACGGGATGTAGCGCTCGTTCGTTTCGGGGTCGAGGTAGGTTAGGTCGGTACCAGAAAATTCCATGTGCTGCTTGAGGTCGTAGTCGGTGCGGTCGTGGACACCCTCGAGCTCATCCCACCCCATGCTTGGGAAATTGTACTCGATATCCCAAGCGTCTGAGGCATAAAACGCGACGTTTTCGTGTTGCTTAAAGCGTAGGTTTTCGGGCTTGATTCCAAGCGACACGTACCAATCTAACCGCTCCTGTTTGAGCTGCTCGTAGGCTTCTTTATTTTCATTAGGCTTGATAAAAAGCTGGGTATCGGCTTGCTCAAATTCGCGCGTGCGGAAGAGCCAGTTGCGCGGAGAGATTTCGTTACGGAAGGCTTTGCCGATTTGCACTACGCCAAAAGGTAGCCTGGGTGACATCGAGTCGACAATATTTTTGTAGTTGAGGTAGATACCCTGGCACGCCTCTCCGGGCAGGTAGACCGGATCGGTACCGGCGCCGGTAAAATCGCCCAGATTTGACTGTACGAGCAAGTTAAAGGCGCGGACAGGGGTAAAGTTGCCAGAGAGGTTGTTGCGCTGGGCGATTTCATCTTTGTGTTCGTCAAACAATACTTGGAGTTCGTCGACCGACATCTTCTCATCGGCCGTAACACCGACAGCTTCGAGTTCTTTGTCGACCCGTAGGCGAGTTTGTGTGTCGCGACATTCAACAATTGGGTCGCTAAAACCGGCAGTGTGCCCACTCGCCTCCCAGACGCGTGGGTGCTTAAACATGCCCGAATCGAGGCCGAAGTAGTTTTCTTTGTCGTAGACGTTGGCTTTCCAAAAGGCTTTTTTGAGGTTGTTTAGAAGCTCAACACCATGGGGACCGTAATCGTACACACCGGCTTGCCCACCGTAAATTTCGCTGCCAGGAAAGACAAAACCGCGGCGTTTGGCGAGGGAGACGGTCTTGCTCATTTTATCGTCGCTGGAGTTGGTATTTGGGTCGGTCATAGTAGGTCTAGATTAGCACAAACGGCCGGAAAATCCGAAGGATTTTCCGGCCGTTTGTCTGAGTCGTGGAATAATTGAATGAAATGCAAGGCACGGGAAAGTGAGCGAAGAAGACGTACGACTTGTACGGTGACTGAGCTTACTGGGACCCGTAACGCAGCAGTTCGCCAATTATTCCACGACTCTCCCGTTGTTTGGATCAAAGCCCAATTCAGTAGACAACTCCGTCGTCACTTCGTCCTGCTCTGCCCGCACAATGCTACCGGTAAAGGCGTCTTCGGCGCGCAGACGTTGAGTATTCATAAGGACAGGAATCTCATCAATCTGTGAGACACTCGGGCGAAACGCGACACCAAACGAACCAACCGCTGGTTGCCC
This sequence comes from bacterium, assembly GCA_002710785.1. GTDB lineage: Bacteria > Patescibacteriota > Minisyncoccia > Phycocordibacterales > UBA918 > OLB19. Next base: position 2,406 of record PAMC01000002.1, on the reverse strand, counting down.
CACCTCAACATTGCCAACCGTCCAAGTGACGGTGCGTGTTGTGTCGTTAAATGCGATGGTGCCGCGGCCGGTTGCATCACCGCGGAAGGTAACGTACTGCGGCAGCGTCGCGGTCACAATTACGTTGTTGAGATTGTTGCTAGCAGTCTCCGCTAATATACTCAGCGTATACTCGGTCACCTCATCGACTACTGGTGGCACTGGGCCACTGGTGCGCCGGGCTTCAGAAATTAGGGTTGGCATGGTCGCCACGCGAATGGTGCCCTCAACAGAGCCCGTGAGTACCTCTGGCACACGGTTCTCACGTACGCGACGACTCTCCACCGAAGCGCTAAGCGTCACGACCGGCGTTTGGGCCACCGATTCGTCTGGACTGAGTGCGAACGTCAGGCTCACCGACTCACCTGGCTCGAGCTCAGTTAAGCGCTCGCGCGAAGACGGCCCCCAAGTAATAACGTTCTCGAGTGAGTCGTAAAAACCATCGGTTTGTGAGACGGCTGGGTCGGAGAGGGCGTTGCCGCCAAGCTCGAGGCGAACCTCAGTGTCGTAGATAATATCGGAAAGCGAGTTGGTGACGGTGATGCGACCGGTGACATTATCATCGGGTTCGACTACCACCGAGCCAGACGTATCGCCATCGAGCTCAAGCGCAATATCAACAAATGGTTGCTCGATAATGAATTCGGTCGACACGGTATTAAAAACCGCAGCAATAGCGGTCGGATCATTCACTTCGGGTGCACCCACCGAGAAGTGGATGGCGAGCTCGTCGGTCTCGCTCCCTACCACTACACCGCGTACGGTAATGGTTGTACTCTCACCGGGCTCGAGACTCTCGATGCGCCAAGTGTTTTGGCCACGTACTGGCGATGGCTCGGCCAGCGTAAAATCAAACGCCGTTGGGTACTCGGCGTTTACCAGAATGTCGCTCACAGTGGTTTGCGAGTTTGAGCTTACCGTCAGTTCTATGTCGGTCTCTTGTCCAGAGGAAACACGTTGGTTAGCCGCCGCCTGAATGACCACTGGCGCTGAACTAATCTTAAAACGAAACGGCTCTGCGTCGCGGAAGAAGGTGGCGTTTGATCCCTCGACACGATACTCAATCGAGACGTTGATTTCTTGATCGCTGTTTTCCTCACCAAAAATAACGGCGCGCACGGGTACGTTAACCGTCTCTCCCGCTCGGATCGTCTCGAGCGGCACCCGCTGGATAAAGAGGTTGCTGTTGTCCTCTTTGGAGCGAGTACCCTCTGGGTAATCGATAATGAGCGTTGCAGCACTAATTGGTACAGCGTTGGCGTTAGTGACCCCCACCTGCAGAGTAACGGTCTCGCCGCCGCCAACGGTGAACGGACCGTTCACACTGATAGAAATATTTTCGGCAGAGATGCTGTTGTTACCAAACAGCATCACCACCGTTGAGATAACGAGGGCGCCCGCAAAAAAGAGGAGGCCTGCGAGCAGCACGAGCCGACGGAACTTACGTCGCCTAGCTGATGCCCGTGCCCGCGGCACCACCGGCGCGGCAGCTGCCGGTTCTGACTCTGATGCTTTGTCGTCGTCGGCTTCGGGCTTTGGCTGCGGCGGTGCAGACCACTCAGTAGCCACCTCCTCCGGCTCGTCGGTGAGAGCGGTTTCTGCGCGCTGCGGTGGGGGCGTTCCCCGTTCGTATAGTCGCGAACGAATTTCGTCGATTTTTACCCGTTTGTGGAGGTCGGACATACCCATAGTATAAAGGAAATTCATAGTTTTGCTGCAAAATGGCTGTATTAGAGGTGGCTGGCGTTAAATCCAGCCTTGATGGCCTGCGCAGCGGCGGCTGGTAGCGGCTCGCGGCGGGTTAACCACGCGCCGTCGGTTGCGAGAGCGTCGGTGTACGCGGCATCGTGGGGTACGTATCCTAAGTGAGCTAATGTACGCAGCGTGTAGGTCTCGAGCGATACCGGCAGCGTAGCTTCATCAGCGCTCGAGCTGGCAGCGAGGATCGCTTTAGTGTCGGCAAATATTTCTGGGTGGGCGTCTTCTCCAACGAGGAGTCGGCGCAGCAGCTGCACGGTAGACACTACTGTGCCTCGAGCAGCGCGGCTGGGTGCGCTCGAGTAATAATTTATGAGCGGTTCAACGCTGCCAATGCGCCAGCCGCTTTTGCCCTTAACGAGCGACACCCGCACGTGTGCAAAGTCTTGGAGGGCAAAACGCTGCTTGCTGCGCTCCTCACGCGCGCTACGCGCGGTGGCAAACACCATACCAGCTGTCTCAGTAAACAGGAGGTACGTACGATCGGCAGTCAGGCGGTCGTAGCTGCCGCAGACAAGCGCTTCGGTGGTATAGGTCTGGTACGCCATGTATGTATTGTACGCAAAACCCCCGGCACAATCACGTACGTGATTGTGCCGGGGGTTTACT
>PAMC01000001.1 GCA_002710785.1 bacterium | reverse complement strand
GTCCCAAACCGCGTACACTACCATTATGCTACATCCCGTTTTTTGATGCGCCACATCATAGCATCAGTTTTTAAAAAATGCGAGTGGTATACTTGTCGAATTATGGGAAAGCACGAGCAGCATATTGAGGCGACCGACAAAACTACTGTTGAGACCTACAACAGAGGAGCAGAAGCTTACGAACAAAAATATCAGAAAATGGGTCCGCGGGTGGGGGACATTGAGAGAGGATTTGTTTTTTTGCTCGATCGAGCCAACCCATTTGTGTTTGAAATTGGTGTTGGTAATGGTCGTGAAGCTAAAGAGATCTGCAAGCAAACAGACAGGTACTTCGGCATAGATGTCTCGAGTTCTATGCTCGGCCTTGCCCAAAGGAATAATCCGTATCTACATTTTGAGCAGGGAGATGTTGTAACACACACTTTCCCGAGTGAAATTGATATAATTTTTGCGTTTGCTTCGTTGCTGCACATCGATAAAAATGCCATGAAACATGTGCTTGAAAAGGCCGATGCGGCTCTAACTGTTGGTGGCGTATTCTATATTTCACTTAAGAGAAGAGAAGAGTACAGTAGCGAATTAACCGAGGATACATATGGAGAGCGCCAGTTTTTCTACTATAATCGCGATACACTAGAATCGTTGATGCCGGCAAGTTTTGAAACTGTCTATTATGCAGAGCAAGACCATGCTGGAGATACTTGGTTGACTATAGCGTTTCGTAAACGACAGTAAGTTTTTTGGCCATGCTATCATTTTTAGATGATCACACACTACTTTCGGACGGTACAAGATAGTGAATTGAAGGCGCTCGACGCGCCGCGGGCAGGAGTGTGGACGCACGTGGTGGAGCCAACGGACGAAGAAATCGCCGAGTTGGTAGGGGAGTACGCACTCGATGCGGCGATTGTGGAGGACGCGCGGGACTTCTTTGAAGTCCCGCGCCTGGAGCGCAGCCAGGGTGCAACATACTTCTTTACCCGCTACCCATACACGCAAAACCAGGAGGATGTTGATACCGCTCCGCTCCTCATAGTCATGGGAGAGTCGTTTGTGCTTACCATTGCGCTAAAAGAGGTGCCGCAGTTTAAACCCTTTATTGACGGCAGCGAGGTAGTGATTACCACGCAAAAGGCTAAGTTTTTTATTCAGATTATGACGGCGCTCACCACTGCCTTTGAGCGTAAGTTGGTGCGACTACGACGTGCGGTGCACCGCGATCGTGCACGGATTCGCAGTATTGGTAATCGCGAGATTGAGCGGTTTGTAAACTATGAGCACGAACTTAACGACATGATTGCCGCGGTGGTGCCCACGAACGCGTGGCTCAACCAGGTGACGACCGGCAATTACATGCAGCTTTACAACGAGGACATTGAGCTGATGGAAGACCTGATGATCGACAATAGCCAGCTGGTTGAGTCGGCGCGTTCGGTGATGAAGACGATTCAGAACGTGCGCGGCGCCACGGAGGCCATTCTGACCAACCGCCTCAACGCCACCATTAAGACCCTCACCGTTTTAACGATTCTTCTTACCATTCCAACTATCGTGTCGTCGATTTTTGGTATGAACGTGCCAATACCAGGTGCAACGCATCCGCTAATGTTTGGTGGCATTATTGCAGGCATTCTCGTTTTTGTGGTGTTGGTGGTATGGCTGTTTCGAAAGTATCGCTGGCTTTAGCGGTGTGCGAGTTGTGGTGGGGTGAAAGATTTACCGCTTTGTCTCGTCTCAAGCTATAATGGTTCACGCATGTCGGGTACGTCTAAGGACAACGGCGCGCTGAGCCACGAAGAACGGTTCCTCGCAGCCTACGATGAGTATAGTGACGCGCTCTTTCGGCACGCGCAGTTGCGTGTGAGCGATCGCGAGCGAGCTATCGATATTGTGCACGACACGTTCACCAAAGTATGGTCGTACGTTCGGGCCGGACATGAGATTGAGCAGTTTCGTCCATTTTTATATAAGGTGCTCAACAACCTCATTATCGACAGCTACCGCAAGAAGCGAGAGAGCTCACTCGACGCCCTCTTCGAGAAGGAGGGAATTGATGAAGGCACCTTTGCTGAACTCTCGGAGTCGACCGTAGAGAGTCTGGCGGCCACGATCGATGGCAAAAAGGCCTTCGCGCTTCTGGAGAAATTACCCGACGAGTATCGAGAGGTAATTATCTTACGCTTTGTAGATGGACTTGGCCCCAAAGAGATTGCCCTCCTGATTGAGGAGAGTGAAAACACGGTCTCGGTGCGCATTCACCGCGGGTTGGCCCAGCTGCGTAAGCGCATCCACGCTGCTGAAGCGGCCAGCGAGTCCAAGCGGAGCACAAAAACGTAACATGAAACGATTTAGCCAACAATTTCATACTGCTGCCAAGCGCGTCACCATGACGAAGGCTGAATCACGTGACTTGCGCGAGCGACTCACTGCGTACATGGAGTACCACCCGCTCCCCGAAGCAATGCGCACGCCGCAAGCCAAGGTGGCAACCGGCGCACTCGCGAGCGAGCCATTTTGGGTAGTGCGCTTTAATACCATGCGTACGCGAGCGCTTGCGAGTGTGGCGACACTCGTTGTGCTGATTATTGTGCCATTTGCAGCTGAGCAAACCGTGCCGGGCGATGTGCTCTACCCAGTAAAGGTTCGTTTTAATGAAGAGATCCGCAGTAGCCTTGCGCTCACTCCGTACCAGCAAGTTGAGTGGGAGACCAAGCGTGTTGAGCGCCGCTTGGCTGAGGCCCGCTTGCTTGCTACTGAGGGCAAACTCACCGAAGCCGTTGAGGCCGAGGTAGCAGCAGCGGTAAAGAGCCACACCGACGCCGCGCAAGCGGGCCTCGCTGAGCTCCGCGAGAGCGACAGCGAAGAAGCCGCCATTGCCGAGCTCACCTTTGCCTCAGCGCTTGAGGTCGAGAGTGAGGTGCTCGAGAGCGAAACTGCCCGTCATGAAGCGGCAGGCGCCAGCACCACCGCCACACTCGCTGCCACGATTGCTGATGCTCGCGCGGCAGTAGCGTCGCCAGCAGCAACCGAGGTGTCGTTTGAGCGCCTTTTAGCGCAAGTCGAGGACGAAACCACACACGCCGCTGAACTGCTGCTCTCACTGCGCGAAGATATTTCCATGCAAGAGCGCGCCGACATCGATCGCCGCCTGGCCGACATCGACCGTAAGATTGCGCTCGCGCTTGAGAGTCGCGAGATTGAGACGGTTGAGTCTGTAGAAGTGGTTACAAGCACCTCAACAGACGAGACAGCAACCACAACGGTTGAAACCATCGTTGCGCCAGTGGTTGACGAAGCAACCGCTAAGCAGTACCTACGCGAGGCTTTGCAAGCCACGCAGAAGCTCATCCGTTTTATGACTGACATCGATGTGAAGGCTAACGTGTCGGTAGAGGAGCTCGTGCCCGTAACACCAACTGACGATGAGCGTAAAGATACGCTTGAGCTGCAGCTGCTACAAATTGAGCGGCAAACTGGAGCTATTGCTAGCCAGGAAGCGCTTAGCGAGAAGACTGTTTTTGGCCTCGCTCAAGTAGATGAGCTCGTTGAGAAGGTAGAGCGAGCACTGGTGGTAAAAGAGTACGCGACTGCTGAGTCTGCAGCTGCCGACGCTCTCGCTTTGCTCGCTGATATGGCGCGGGTCAGCGCGGAAGTTCCCGCAACGCCGAGCGAGTCCGCAACGAGCACCGAAGCGGTTGTAGAAGAAGCAGAAGATCCAGAGTCTCCAACTGAGCCAGAACCGCCGGCCACCTCAACCAACGCAGTGGCGGAACCAGACCAGCCCGAAGAACCAGCTGAACCGGAAGTATAAAAATAAAAGGCCGCCCGGAGTGATCCTGGCGGTTTTTTTTAAATTTCTCTAAAAGAGAAGAAATAAAGATCTTGTTTCAATTGGTCACAGTGGGCGGCTAGGCCGCCCAGCTGCTCGATGTTTGCTCACGGATTGATGATCTGCTCAGTCGAAGCCTTACGCAAGAGGCGGTAGAATTGGCTGCTCGGCACGCCCCAGCCATAGCCTGCTGGAATGACGGGGTACACCTCCCTTATTGTTTGTTTGGGGACTTCCTCCTTCTGGCGTTCGTTGGTTGACGTGATCGGCGTTGGATCCCTCGGATCAATGATAGACATTCTTATCGTCCTTGTTTTGATCTTCCGTACGTCCCGCTTCTTGTAAGCGAGACAGACGTCACTCTAGCGCGCACCCATCTTGCTTGTCAACAGTTTTGTGGTGGAGTGCTTTGACAGAGTGTGGTGACGGGTGTATTTTCAGTATATGCAAGCCTTTGCTTACATTAACCTCTTTGTACTCGTGCTGCGTAGCGTGAGGCGGGCCGGTTAGTGTTTCGTAGCAAACCAAAACGGCCCGCCCACCCGGCGGGCCGTTTTGGTTCTTGCGACCCCATAGAGTTCCTCAAGGCAGGAGTTCCAGTGGGGTCGCAAGGAGGCGACCTCAACAGCACCTGCGGCACAAGCGGCGGGGAGGCAACATGGCAAAAGAAAAGGAGAAAATCAATGCCAAACTCTTTTACCGATGGGCAGAATGGCCCAATCATACATCCTGACCAGGCGCAGGGTCACGACCCTATGCTAAGCGCGGAAGGTGTCCGCGTCGGCCATGCAGTTGATTCGGGCAAGGGCAAAGAGGAAACGCCCATGCTAAGCGAGCTGCTTCGGGAAAAATCAGGCGGCGAACGCGCACCCGGCGATGATCCCTGTTACGAGGGCCTCTAAGGTTGCGGCGCGGGGAATTTCACCCCCGCGCTTTTTCTTTTGTGCGTTGCAGGAATGAGTGGTTTTGGTAGGGTAGAGGCGTATGTTTGATTCACTGACTAACTCGGCCAGCAACGTGGCTGCCCTGGTGCCTACAGTTGAGACGACGCTACCTGGCTTGGGCACCGTCGACCTTGCTCCGTACCTGGTTGCTCTCGGTATTTTTGTTGGCATCACCCTCTTTACCAAACTGGTGTTGGTGGTAGTGCTCGCTCGGTTGCGGGTTCTCTCGAGTAAAACCGCTACCGACATTGATGATACGGTAATTGACGCGGTATCTGGCATTCGCCTTTGGGTGTACAGCCTGATTGCTGCCTACATTGCACTCAGTTTATTTACCCTCCCGGACTGGTTTAACACGGCGTTCTCTGCGCTCGTGTACGTAGCGGTAGTTTGGCAGGTGATTGAGGCGGCGCTCTGTTTTATCCGCTACGGCACTAAGCGCTTAGTGGAGAAAGATGAGGACGGTGACGGAGTCGTGGACCCTAACGCGGCCACTGCTTCAGACATGATTAATCTGCTGGCCCGGATTGTACTCTACGTGTTTGGGCTCATCTTTGTGCTCTCAAACCTTGGTATCGAGGTGACGTCATTGGTAGCCGGTTTGGGTATTGGTGGTATTGCGGTGGCGTTTGCGCTCCAGGGCATTCTCTCCGACCTCTTTGCCTCGTTCTCAATCTACTTTGATAAGCCGTTTCGGGTGGGGGACTTTGTTATTGTCGGGGCAGATATGGGTACGGTCGAAAAAATCGGTATTAAAACGACCCGCCTGCGGACGCTGCAGGGTGAGGAGCTGGTGGTCTCAAACGCTGAGCTCACGACCGCCCGGGTGCAGAACTTTAAGAAGATGGAAGAGCGCCGCATTGTAACGGAGCTGGGGGTGACGTACGAAACCTCACCAGAGAATGTGCGGGCAATTGATGGCATTGTGCGGGAGATTATTGATGGTATCGACGGTATTCGCTTTGATCGGGCACACTTTAAGGCCTTCGGCGACTCGGCGCTCATTTTTGAAGTGGTGTACTACGTTGAGAGCGACGACTACGTACAGTACATGGACGCACAGGAGCAATTTAATCTCGGCCTCTTTGACGCCTTTAGCGCTCGGGGCATAGACTTTGCCTACCCAACCCAGACTATTTACCACCAGGGTGTCAGTTAAGTGCGGTCGGCACGAAAAAAGACGCCCTGCGGCGTCTTTTTTCGTGCCTAGAGCTCACGCTCAAGCATCGCAGCTAAGAAGGGGACTAAAGTTTGCTGAAACACGTAGGCCTTGTATGTAATGTTGCCGGACATCGTCTGCGCCAGGCTAAAGCCGGTTTCTTCGGTGATGGTGCGGTCAATGTACGAAAGCGTAATGGCATTTAGGCTCCCGGCGCCTTGGCGGCTGTCGTCGCCGCGGGTAACAATAAGCGCCACCGCCTCGTTGTCCTGGTCGATAACAGGACCGCCACTGATACCCTGCTTACCAATAGCGCTGCCACCTAAGAAGTAGATGTCGCCGTAGTTAGTGTCGAAGGTGTAAAGGTCAACCAGCGTGGTGGTGGCGCGAGCGCGCTCAAGCGCACCGCCGCGCACGAGTAGGTCGGGGTCAAGCGTTGGGTACCCCGCAATCGAAACAGTGTTTCCAACAGTATTACGGTTGCGCAGCTCGGTATCGACCGCTAGAAACGGCAGCTGTGCGGGAAGTGGAGTGCTATCGACACCACCGGTGAGGTAGAGGAGCGCGTAGTCACGCTCGCCGGTACCTTTTGGTTCGGGGTCGTCGATGAGATTAGCGTGCTCCTTAATCCACATTGGCGAGATGTAGAGGAGCTCAGCTTCGTAGGTTGGCACCGCTGGGTCACCGTGCCGGACCACACATTCGGTGGTGCCGGTTTCGGAGACTGTCTCGAGCAGCAAAAATTGTGCGACGTGGGCGTTGGTAAGGATCACGCCGGTTGGAGTCACAAAAAAGCCAGTTCCGGTTGTGTAGCGAATACTGTCGGGGGTGCGGTAGGTGCAAAATACATTCACGAGTGCCTCGGCGGGGTTGCTGGTTGCAGCACCACCAATGAGACCTTGGCTGTTGGCGAGCGAAGCTTGCTGGTAGGCTGGGTTTTCAAGCAAAATCCGCGGAATAACATCACGCTCGGGGCTGTTGCCGGGGAGGCTCGGCAGGGGAGTGGCGGTGGCAATTGTCTCTGACTCGGCTGTGGCTGCGCCGTCGAGCAGTACTGCTAATTGGCCGCTAACACCAACGAGCGAGAGAATAATTTGGGTTCCGAGGGTGAGCAGCCACTCCATGGTAGGTAGTATAGCAAGCGCTGGAATTGCCACTGGGAGCGTGCTAGAATAGCGCGCACTAAATTGCGGGTGTAGTTTAGTGGTAAAATGTCTGCCTTCCAAGCAGAAGTCGGGGTTTCGATTACCCCCACCCGCACCAATCAAGATGATCAGGCAATTTTGCCACCGTATCAAACGGTTTTCGCAGTGTAAAATAAGCTTTTCCGTCTAACATTTCCAAGTTCTGAAATAGGATTTTAATAATCTGACGTTTTTACGATATATCAGAACTCTCAAACAAATCGTATGCACGGTTTGCGAGTGAAAAGACTGTCTTAATGGTTGAGTCCTTAAACTCACCTTGTTGGGTGACCTGACTCATCTTGTCATTAATATCGTGTTGACGCTCTCGGTACTCAGTGGTTTTCTTCTCGTACTGCTTTTCTGGTTACACACCTTCAATTAGTTTTTCAGACGCAGCATCAATCTTACGCTTTGCAGCAAAATAAATCAGATCAACAANCNACCTGACACCCGTCACTTCCCTATCTCTCGGCGGTTTTAGGTATGAATAATGCTCATACTCATTCCAAACTTCGTTTACTACGTTGCACAGTTTAAAAAATAACCACACAAAAACCCCCTCATCGGGGGGCTTTTGTCGTGTGTGTGATGGGAAATAGCGAGAGATAATGCTCTGGCTGTGTATTCACACAACGTAGCGTATATACCTCCGCTACACACTAAGTATACCGTGTTTGTTGCCTAGCAAGCGACTACCTGTGTACAAGAAAAATGGCCGCAAATGCGGCCATTTTTCAACGTATAGTCAGAGGACTACCGTACTGCATCCTTTAGTGCTTTAGCAGCGCGGAACTTAGGTACGCGCATAGCTGGAACCTCAATTGGCTCACCAGTGCGTGGGTTGCGCGCGGTGCGTGCGTTACGCATCTTGGCTGAGAAGATACCGAGACCTGCGATAGAAACCTCGTTACCGTCTTTTAGAGTATCAACGATGCATGAGAGCATAGTCTCAACAGCGCGTTCTGCGTCTGCCTTAGTACCACCGAGGGTATCGTGCACTTTGTTGATGATGTCTGCTTTGTTCATAGTCAGCAATTTGTTCTAAGTGTGTAATGGTGTCCATCGACACAGGCCGTAATTAATGGCTGTAAAACATTATATAGCAAGGCCTTTGCCCTGCAACGACTACACAAGGTGTTTTTGTGTGGTGTAATTGTTACCCATTTTGTAGCGCTGGTCGCCTGTGATAGCATAGCCCTCTATGCGTATCGGAATTATGGGAGCCACGGGCAGCTTCTCAGAGAAGGCGGCAGAGCTCTACCAAGAGACACACGCGATTAACAACGGCGAAATTGTACCGCTGGTGAGCGCTGAGAAGGTACTATCAGCGGTTGAGGCAGGTGAGGTAGATTGCGGTATTTTTCCGATCGAAAACAGCAACGGTGGGATCGTGGTTGAGGCAGTGCACGCCATGGCAGCCCACCGTTTTACTATTGCGCACATGTTTGAGCTCGATGTGCACCATATGCTCTTGGTTAAAAACGGNGTTACCGCNTCGCAGATCGACACAATCTGCTCCCACGACCAGGCTTTAAAGCAGTGTCGCATGTATCTTAAGCGCGTCTGGGCTGACGCAGACATACAGCCCTACGCCGACACGGCTAAAGCGGCAGAAGATTTGGGCAATGGTACGTTGCCAAGCACAACCGCGGTGATTGCGCCACGTCGCTGTGCTGAGCTCTACAGCCTCTCGATTTTAGAGAAGTCGATTCAAGATTTAAAGTTTAACTATACGACGTTTGTGGTGGCGACTAAGTAGTAGAAACAAAAGGAGGGGCGCGCCGTCGGGGGAAGGGGACAACGGCGCGCCCATGGAGCGCAGTGGGAGGAGCTGCGCTGGTTTGCTCGAAGGTTCTTGCTCCCTGTCTTAACTAATTTCAATATACTGGCAGGTCAGGTCATGTAAAAGGTAATTGATTGGATAGTAATATTTTCCTGAGTCTGTCAAACGCCCCGCACCGTAGTTGCTGGGCATCTAGTACCAAAAATATGGCAATTAACGAGCGTAAGAAATTACCCGCGTCTCACGAATGACATGTACCTTAATTTCGCCTGGGTAGCGAAGTTGGTTTTGGATGTTGCTGGCGATGGTGCGCGCCAGTTCGCGGGTTTCGATCTCGTTTAAGGACTCGGGGTTAACCATAACGCGGATCTCGCGCCCGGCGGCAATCGCAAAGGCCTTCTCCACTCCTTGCAGGTTTTGGGCAATGGCTTCGAGCTCAGTGAGGCGCTTAATGTAGTTCTCGACCGAGTCGCGCCGCGCGCCTGGGCGGGCACCCGAGATGGCGTCGGCCACCTGCACAATAATGCTCTCGGGAGTTTCGTACGGGTACTCTTCGTGGTGGGCACGCATAGCGAGAATAATACGCTCGTCGACGTCGTACTTTTTAAGTAACCGGATGCCAATCTCAACGTGGGTGCCCTCAATGTCGTGGCTTGCGACCTTGCCAATGTCATGGACCAATGCGCCAGCGCGAGCAATAGCGGGGTCGGCACCGACCTCAGCAGCAATCATGCCTGCCAAGTGCGCCATCTCTACCGAGTGCGCGAGTACGTTTTGCCCGTAGCTGCTGCGGAAGTAGAGGCGACCGAGAATGGTAATCAGCTCGGGGTGAAGGCCGTGCACGTTCGTCTCAAACGTGGCCTGCTCACCCATCTTTTTGATGGTTTTGGCAACATCTTGCCGGGCTTTCTCTACGGTTTCTTCGATCTTGGCTGGTTGAATGCGACCGTCTTTAATGAGTGCCTCAAGTGCTACGCGGGCAATTTCGCGGCGGATTGGGTCAAACGAAGAGAGCACGATGTAGCCGGGCGTGTCATCGACCAGCACCTCAACACCGGTAATGCGCTCAAAGGCACGCACGTTACGCCCCTCTTTACCAATAATCTTACCTTTAATGTCGTCGCTGGGGATCTCTACAGCTGCCGTCATGATGTTGGTCGGTAGGCTATTACCCACGCGGTGAATAGCTGTTAAGAGCAGGTTGCGGGCTCGCTCGGTAAATTGCTCTTCGCCCAAAAGCTCGAGTTTTTGGATACGACTAACAATGTCTTGCTCACGCGTTTGGCTCACGCGGCGAACGATGTGCTCGTAGGCGGTTTCGGGGGTGAGGCCAGCCACCTCATGCAGACGCTGCTCGAGCGTATGTGCTCGCTCATCAAGCTTTTGCTTGAGCATCTTAACCTCGTCAATTTTATTACGAACGTTTTCGGTTTGTGAATCGAGGTCGATTTGGCGGGTATCTAAAAGCTCCTCGCGCTTTTCGAGACGTTCGTCTTTATGCTTGAGCTCAAGCTCGCGCTCTTTACGCTCAGCTTTGGCTTCAGCGACGAGCGCTTCAGCTTTGGCTTCGGCTTTTTCAACAACGGCAATGGCCTTTTCTTCAGCTTTGAGCTCGATTTCTTTAACCGTGTGCTCAATCGAGCGTTTTTTCGAAAGGGCGTAGAGGTAGCGTACGTAGTAGCCAATTCCTCCACCTACCAGTAAGGCCAGTGCCACCGTCAGTTCAGTCGGTAGTGGTGACATGTTGTTTGTTACATCCAGTAATCAGTCGTATCGGTCGTGTGTTCCTACGATAGCAGAGCGGGCGGGGCTTGTCGATACAAACGGCCGGCAGCTTTGCTGCCGGCCGTTTGCGTCTCACTCCTTTTAATCGCTATCGCTATTTAAAGATAGAGTCTACAAGCGCAGGTTACTAAGTCGTTACACTCCCAAGTACCTGCTGCACCGTCTCGCGGTGCAATTTATTAGGTTTTACAAATTGCACAACGCTCCGACTCCTCGTTGACTGCAAGACAGAGTCTTGCGTTTCCAAATCTTATTTGAAAACAGAGTCAACGAGGCCGTACTTCTTCGCCTCTTCGGCATCCATGAAGAAGTCGCGGTCGGTGTCTTTTTCGATCTGAGTTAGCTTTTGGCCCGTGGCTTTGGCGAGCATTTTGTTTAAGGTGTCGCGAGTCTTTAAAATGTGTCGCGCGGTAATTTCAATATCGCTGGCTTGTCCCTGCGCGCCACCCCACGGTTGGTGGATCATCACTTCAGCGTTCGGGAGAATGCTGCGTTTACCTTTGGCCCCCTGCGAGAGAATAATCGAACCCATTGACGCCGCCATGCCAGTACACACCGTGTGCACGTCGGGTTTGATGTGGTTCATGGTGTCGACGATAGAGAGACCGGCCGTGACGCTTCCGCCCGGCGAGTTGATGTAGAGGAAGATGTCTTTCTTCGGGTCCTCAGCTTCTAAGAAGAGGAGCTGCGCTACCACCAAGTTGGCCATATGGTCTTCGATGCCGCCCGTCACGAAGACAATCCGTTCTTTTAAGAGTCGCGAGTAAATATCAAACGCACGCTCCCCGCCGTGTGTCTTCTCGATTACCATCGGTACGAGCTGCGCGTTTTCGGTTTCAGTTACTTTAGTATTCATATGATTTCAAATTCCAAAATTCAGTTCTAGGTCACAACGTGACTGCCCTATCGTAGCAAATGCTAGACAGAAGGGAAAGAAAGCCGCCGCCCCAGCCTAAACCGCGCCTACTATCATAAATGATAGTAGGCGCGGTTTAGCTTCTGGTGGGTTCAAAAGATAAGGAAGGCCGACGCGCAAAGCTTTGCGCGTCGGCCGCGGACACCGAAGTGTCAATCGCCGATAACCGGAATGCTGGCAGTTCCGCCGTATCCGATACAACCGGCCCCACCACCACTCGCGGTGGGGAATATTTCCACAGAACCGATTGGCTTGAAGACGATGGGCCACACATAGGGCCAATCATTCTTGCGCATGAGATTGCCCCCTTTCCGCAAGTAAACCAAGCCTATTTCTCTCTCATCAATTCGTCAAATGTTAAAAAGAAAAATCTTTGTATCATGCATGATACAAAGATTTTTCTGGATTGGTCGAGAGGCTACTGTTGTTCCAGGAATTTCATCACCTCTTCGTTCGTCATCACACTCGCCACATACACCTTCACCCGCATTTCGTCTGCCTCTTTATACTGCTCCATGAGCTGCTTCACCTGCTCCTCGAGCTGCGTTTGGTCGGGTTTGATGTCCTCTTTTTGCGCGATTTCGTTTAAGATGAGCTGGAGCTTCGCGCGCTTCTCGGCGGCCGGACGCCACTCGTTGCGCAGGTCCTCCTCAGTTTTCTTAATATGGCTGAGGTACTCGTCCATATTCATGTTGGCCCGCTTGATGTCCTCTTCCATTTGCGCCCACATTTGTTTGAGCTCACCGTCGATCAGCACCTCTGGCAAGTCGAGCTCGGTGGCTTCGATAATAGCGTCGGTTACTTTAGCGCGGTGCGCCGCTGCCACCTCGCGCTCCTTCTCGATGGTGAGATGCTCACGTAACTTAGCTTTAAAATCCGCGACGGTTTCAAACTGGCCAGGCTGGCCGAGACCTTTCACGTACTCGTCGGTTAGTTCGGGAAGCGGGGCGGTGGCTGGGTCAAACTCCTCGTCTGCTTGCTCGGCTGCTTTTTTAGCCTCACCCTCCGGGGTTGGGAGCTCAGTGGTGTCGCCGACGTCAACGCTTTCTTCTGCGTTTTGTGCAGCTTTTTGTTGCAGGCGCTCGTAGGCCATACGCTGGCGCATAATTTGCTCGATTTGGGTTTCGACGTCTTCGTCGGTTACCTCTGCGCTGGCTTTGTCTTTATTTTGCTCAGTGGCAATGGACTTGTATTCCGGCAGAGTGATCTCCGGCACCACAGCGACGGTGGCACTAAAGCCAAGCGGGTTGTCTTGGGCCAGCTTGGTAATTTGAATTTGCGGGTAGCCGAGCACATTAAGCTGGTGTGCTTCGACAATGTGCGGGTAGGCATGGGCTAGCGCACGTTCGGCCATTTCTGTTAAGATCGCCATTTCACCAATCTTCTCGACCAGCATCTCCTCCGGTACCTTGCCCTCTCGAAAACCATCCAGTTTCAAGTTTTTACCGAGATGTTTAATAGCCGCGCTGCGGTGGGCCGCAAGTTCTTCGAAAGGCAGATCGCCGCTAATCTTTACCTGTGATTTATCGAGGGTTTCGACCGCAAAGTCTTTTTTCCAGTCGACGTTGTGTGTGTGTTCAGACATAGTGCCGCGTAGTGTACGCATCTGTGGCTAAAATGCAAATTATGCACAGTACTTTTTTACAAACGATGATCGCAAGATGGTAGGGTGAAACTAGGTAAGCTGTTTCGGAGATTTGTATGAGACATATATGGTCCTTATGGTCCTACTGGCAGAAGTTTCAACGCTGGTTGCGCACACCCCCAGACCCCGGCTACTTCAAGGGACGTCGCTGAGCTTCGGCTCAGCTTTTTTAATATTTCCATTATACTGTGACGTGTCACCAAATCGATAAAAATAGATGGGGCCGCGCTTATTGGAAGGCCAATATTGAAGGAGTCGTATGTACATATACGATGACTGAAGTATGGTCTGAAATATGTGCGAATACGCTACTTTTGGGCGATTTAAAACATTGCTTCGATGTCGGCGAAGAGTGGATCAAGATCGACTATTTGAGTGCCATTTAAGTCAGTTTCGATGGAGCTGAGCTCAGTCGATGGGCTCATTACTTGCTGGGCTGCCGCTGCCGCTTCGGCGGTAGTACTCTCGGGTTCGTCGTTTTGCTCTGCGGTGGGGCGGGTTGGGGTGATAACCGGTTCGTCGGCCACCTGGCGCAGTTGGTAGAGCCAGAGTAGGAGCGCTACGAGGATAGCGATGAGCACGAAAATAATTGCCACGAGCAGCCAGCGGAAAGTGTGCGGACGGTCGGGATTGGCGATACGACTCGGAAACTTCAGTGCCGTTTTAGGAATTATAGGCGGCTGTTTGCGGTTGTTATTCATGGTTACGGGGTGAGACTGCGGGCGACCGTGATAGCCGCACGAGCATCGTCGCGCGCTGTGAGGATGCTCGTGCGAGCCGCTTGGTACTTACGCTTTACTTGAACCCAAGTAGCCCGCGGGTTAGGTGAAGTGGCGACCACGTATACGTCGCGGTCAATGGTGCTAAGCGCAGCGCGAGCGTCGTTAAGGTCAGTGCGCACGTCACTCACCCGGGCTCGGGCGATGGTGACGTCGGCGCCAGCTTGCTCCAGCCGATCGAGTCGCCGATCGAGCCGGTTCATGATGGTCTCAATGCGGCTGATACTGGTTTCGAGTTGGTTGGAAATATTGGCGGCAAGGTTGATAACCCGCTCCTGCGCACTAGGGGAAAGCTCGGCTGCTGGCGGTTGTGGGCGCTCCGGCGTACTGCTCGTTGCGGTGTTCAGCGATGAGGTTGCAGTGCTCGTCGCAGTTACTGTGGTGCTGGTTGCAACAGGTGCGCTACTGGTGGCTGGCGTGGTAGTTTGCGCGTTGGCTACTGCAGCTACAGCAGCAAAAAGCCCCAGTGCCAGGAGGCAGGCAGAAGCAAACGAGAGACGGTAGAGCGGTTGCGGCCGCCGTTTTACTAGCTCAAACAAACCCATACGTGCAGGGATAGCTATAGTATACCTGTTTCGCTATCGCGTCGCCGAGTCGGTATACACAAAATGTATGAGCCTGGCGAAGGGCGAGCGATTAGCGTTTTGCGTGGTATAATCTGGCCGTATTTTTAAACACGAACATCATGACTGACTACAACAAACTCTACACTCCTGGTAACGTAGACGAAGGCGTCGTTACCACAGTGGTGGAAATTCCGATGGGTTCTATGCTCAAGGTTGAGTACAACCGCGAAAAGGGCACCTTTGAGCTCGACCGGGTAGAACCAGCGATTTTTGCCAAGCCAACCAACTACGGGTTTATTCCGGGCACGCTCGATGAGGACGGTGACGAGCTCGACACGCTTATTGTTTGTCCCGAAAATCTGCCGCTCGGCGTTGTCGTAGAATCACGGGTCATTGGTGTACTCAACTTCGAGGACGACGGCGAGATGGATCACAAAGTTATTTGTGTGCCAGCAGATGATCGCGATAGCGGCAATGCAATTCAGACTCTCGCAGACCTACCAGAGCAGTGGAAGCGAAAGGTGGAGTACCACTTTAATACCTACAAAGACCTCAAGAAGCCCGGCACAACGAAGGTGCTCGGCTACGGCGATATTGAAGAAGCCAAAGCGGTTATTAACGACTGTATCAAGCGGTACCAGGAGCAGTAAGGTGATAAAAAGCCAAAAAACAGCGCGGTGGCTCAAGTCTGAGCCACCGCGCTGTTTTTGATTCGCAAACGTTACTCCTTCTTCTCCTCTGCTTCAGCTTCTAGAGCTTCGTCTGCCACCTCTTCCACTTCTGCTTCAATGGCGTCCGCGTCAGCTACTTCATTTACCAACGATTCGGCTTCTTCGGGCGTATCAATTTCTTCTTCTTCGCCAAGGCCACGGGCATCGCGGTCTTGTGATTCTGTGTCCTTTGCTGTATCCAGTGGTGTGTCGGCGAGATTTCGCTCGACATCTTCCGAGCCATCTACTTCAGGAGCCGCTGTAGTAGCCTCTTCACCTTCGAGGGTGGCGATGTCCTCGCCAACTTCACTCTCAGGCGCGACCTCAACCGTGTCGCCGTCGGCCTCAGCTTCGGTTTCGCCGCCAACGGAGACAATGTCGAGCTTCCAGCCAGTCAGCTTAGCTGCCAAGCGAACGTTTTGCCCACCGCGACCAATGGCGAGTGACTGCTGGTCTGGCACTACCTCAATTTCGGCGTGGCCGCGCTCTCCTTCTTCTTCGTTTGGCTCAGCTAAAACCCGTACGTCGAGTACCTGGGCTGGCGAGAGCGCGTCTTCAATAAACTCAAGCGGGTCCTCGCTCCACTCGATGATGTCGATTTTCTCACCACCCAGCTCGCTCATAACCGTCGATACACGGACACCACGTTGACCAACCAATGAGCCAACCGGGTCGATGTGCTCGTCAGCGGCGTAGACTGCAATCTTTGAGCGACTGCCGGCCTCGCGCGCAATCGCTTTAACCTCAACGGCGCCACTTTGAAGCTCAGGTGTCTCAACTGCAAAAAGTTGCTCGAGAAAGTCGGCGTGTGCGCGCGAGAGCTTAAGAAACACCCCGCGAGCGGTTTCGTCCACCTCCAAGAGGAGCGCCCGGATACGCTCACCGGGACGGTAGCGCTCACCCGGAATCTGCTCATCGTATGGCATAATAGCGGTCACGCGACCGAGATCCACGTAGAGGTTGCCGCGCTCGAAGCGCTGCACGTGGCCGGTTACTATGTCGCCAGCTTTTTGGCCAAATTCTGCTAGGGCTGACTCCTTCTCCGCCTCGCGGATTTTCTGGATTATTACTTGCTTGGCGGTTTGTGCCGCAATGCGACCAAAGTCGTCCTTCGGCTCGAGCGGGAAGACGAGTTCGTCGCCGAGCTCGACGTCTTTTTTAATCATGCGTGCAGTGTCGATCATGATGTGCTTCTCCTCATCGAAGCGCACCTTGCCATCGTCCTCGGCTTCTTCTTCGGACTCAGCTGACTCGACAACTTCAGCTTCTTCTTCGCCTTCTTCGGGCTCGGTTTTGAGCATCGACTCATCAACCACGAGCTTAACTTGCTCGAAGGTGGTGGTACCAGTATCGAGGTCGAAGTTGGCGCGAATAACCTGGCCGCGCTTACCAAATTCTTTTTTGTATGCTGTCGCGAGTGACTGTGCGATGGCGTCCAGCATTTTCTCACGACCGATACCTCGCTCCTCCTCCATTTCGGCGAGTACCGCGTTGATAGTTTTTAAATCAAACATATGTAGTTAGGTATACCTATACGTTGTTAATAGTGACGAAGATGCGCACCCAGAGGGCGCGCATCAGTCACCAGCACTATACGCTACTCGGTCGTAATCGTAAAGATCTCTCTACAGGGCCAGGAAGTGGCGCGGCCCGTGAATGCTATACTAGCCGTATACAGTTCCCTGGTTCGTTGGGAGACGTTGTACGTATTTTATGCGCATTCAAGACACGCAGCTCAAACGGTTTGTCATGGACTCTGGCCTGGTGCCTAAAAAGGACATGGAAGCCGCTGAGAAAGTGGCCAAAGAAGAAAAACGCACGTTGGCCGACGCTCTCGTAGCCGGCGGGTGCATGAGTGAAGACGATTTGCGACGCGTCGAATCCTACGTACTCGGTATTCCGTTTGTGTCGCTCAAAGACACTAAGATTGATTTTGAAATTCTCTCCCTCATTCCTGAACCGGTTGCGCGCAATCACAATATTATTGCCTTTAAGAAGAGCAAAGACACGCTCGAGGTAGCCATGCTCGACACCGCCGACTTGCCGGCGATTGATTTTGTAAAGAAAAAGGTGGGGCTCAAAATTTTGCCGCGCCTCACCGACACAGAGTCGATGCGCGAAGCGCTGCGGCAGTACCAAAAAACCCTCAAAGATGAGTTTGGTGACATCATCATGAAAGAGACCTCCGCGCTTAAGGTCGTGGCTGAAGAGGATGGGGAGGAGGTTTCGGAGGAGGATCTCAAAAAGATGGCTGAGGACCTGCCGGTGGTGCGCATTGTCGACACACTTTTGCGGCACGCGATTATCCAGGGTGCGTCAGACATTCACATCGAGCCGATGGAGGAGTCGGTCTTGGTGCGCTACCGCATCGACGGCATCTTACACGACGCGATGACACTCCCGCGGCACGCCGCGGGCACCATCGCCGCACGCATTAAAGTGCTCTCAAATCTCAAACTTGACCAGAAACGCCTACCCCAAGACGGTCGCTTTAAAATGGAGATGGACGGCCAGAAGGTGTCGTTTCGTGTATCGGTCTTGCCGATCTACTACGGCGAGAAGATTGTGATGCGCCTCTTGCGCGAGAATCGTTCGGGCTTTAATCTCGAGGGAATTGGCTTCCACGGACGCACGCTCGAACGAGTACACGACGCCATGAAGCAAACTACCGGTATTATCCTGGTGACCGGCCCCACTGGTTCGGGTAAGACGACGACGCTCTACACAGTGCTCGACCTTTTGAATACTCCAGAGGTAAATATCTCGACCATTGAAGACCCAATCGAGTACCAGATGCCACGTATCAACCAGACGCAGGTAAAGTCGGACATCGGCTTTACCTTCTCCTCCGGGCTGCGATCGCTGATGCGTCAAGACCCGGACATTATTATGGTCGGTGAGATTCGCGACGAGGAGACGGCAAGCCTAGCCATTAACGCCGCACTAACGGGCCACTTGGTGCTCGCGACCGTGCACACCAACTCAGCAGCTGGTACGGTGGCTCGCCTCATTGACATGGGTGTTGAGTCGTTCTTGCTCACCTCAACTTTGCGGGTAGCTGTTGGTCAGCGTTTGGTGCGTCGCCTACAAGAAGATGCGCGTGAGGAGTACACCCTTTCTGCCAGCGAAAAGGCCGAGCTCGCCAAACACGCAGACCTCGATACAATTTTGGCTGCCATGAAGGAGGAGGGAATAGTAAAAGAGTCGGCTACCTGGAGCACCATTCCGTTTTATCGAGCCAAAGAAGGTGACGAAGACGCCTTTAAGGGTCGCACCGGTATCCACGAGGTACTGAGTATCTCACCGGCCATTCAAGAGATGGTAATGGCCAACAAAACGGCTGATGAGATCGAAGCGCAAGCCCGCAAGGAGGGCATGCTAACCATGCTCGAAGATGGTATTTACAAAGCTGCCCGCGGCGTCACAACCGTCGAAGAAGTCCTTCGCGTAATTAACGAGTAATATGCCAACCTTTAGATACACCGGTAGCGACAAAGAGGGAAAGCGGGTTACCGAAACGGTAACTGCCGACGACCGCTTTGCGGTGTACGATATTGCGCGAGAGAACGGCCATACGGTTGAAGAGGTGCGCGATGCGAGCCGCGTTAGTGTGCGTTCTTTTATCAATATGGAGCGCATCAACTACTACCTCAGCCGCGTTAAAGACGACGAGCTGGTGATAATAACGCGAAACTTAGGCTCGATGCTGGTAGCGGGTTTGCCGCTCTCTCGGGCGCTGTCGGTGATCGAGCGCCAGAGTAGCAACCCGCGGCTTAAGGCCGTGATACACGACGTTGCTGAGCAAATCGAGCGTGGCTCACAGTTTAACGAAGCGCTCGGCAAGTACCCAAAAATTTTCTCAGACCTGTACGTATCGATGGTGCGGGCTGGTGAGGAGGGCGGTACCCTGGCTGAGGCACTACACACTCTGGGTACACAAATGGAGCGCTCCTCAAGCCTCAAGAAAAAAATTAAAGGGGCGATGATCTATCCCTCGATCGTACTCATAATTATGGCGGTCATCGGAGTGCTGATGATGATTTACGTGATGCCGTCAATCACCGCGACGTTTGTCGACTTGGAGGTGGAGCTACCGACGACCACCAAGATCCTCATTGGGACCAGTGATTTTATGGTGGCCAATACGCTCATAGTGCTGCTCGGGATGGTCGGCCTCATTCTCGGCTTTGCCTATGGCTTGCGAACCGCGTTTGGTAAAAAGGTTTTTCACTGGGTCATCATTCACCTGCCCGTTATTGGAGCTATGGCCAAGGAGGCAAACGCAGCTCAGACTGCACGCACGCTCTCCTCGCTCTTAAAGTCGGGAGTGGATGTTATTCTTTCGCTCAAGATTACTGAGGACGTTATTCAAAACGTTTACTACAAACCCATCATCAAAGAGGCAGCGGCTCGCGTCGAGAAGGGTACCGCACTCTCCGAGACGTTTATCGAACACAGCAAACTGTACCCGGTACTGGTGGGTGAGATGATTTTGGTGGGTGAAGAAACCGGTGAGATTGCGCAGATGCTCGAGCAGCTGGCAACGTTTTACGAGACCGAGGTGGAACAGAAGACTAAGGATCTTTCGACGATTATCGAGCCGCTTCTTATGGTCGTGATTGGGGGCACGGTCGGCTTCTTTGCCCTGGCAATGATTGCACCGATTTACTCAATTAGTGACAGTATTGGTTAGACCAGTTTCGTACAGTATTTATGAATGCTCGCTCTACCATTCATTCACCACGTCCCGCCACTGCTGGTTTTTCGTTTGTGGAGGTGCTAGTGACTGCTGCACTAGTAGCCCTCGTATTTGGCGGCCTCTTTGCTGCGGTGCAGGCTATGATTAGTCTCATTAACGACAGCAAAGCCAAGGCTGGGGCCGTGGCGTTGGCAACCGAGCGCGTAGAGTATATCCGTTCGCTGGCGTACGATTCTGTTGGTACGGTCAGTGGTGTACCAGCTGGGACAATTCCTCAGAATCGTTCGGTCACGCTTAACGATCTTACCTACAAAGAACGCGTACTCGTGGAGTATGTCGATGACCCCGCAGACGGTGAAGCGGGCGCAGACAGCAATGGTATTGTGGCCGATTACAAGCGCGTGAAGGTTGAGTACAGCTGGCCAACGCGCAATGGCACGAGCTCGATCGCCCTAACTTCGAACGTGGTCCCGCCAGGTGTCGAAACCACCGCTGGCGGTGGCACGCTGCGAGTGTACGTAAACGATGCGAGCGTGCTTCCGGTGAGCGGTGCCAGCGTGCGGTTCGTTAACACAACAGGTACGAGCACCATCGATACCGTTCGCTTTACCGACCCGAATGGTATGGCGCAGCTTGGTGGTGCGCCAGCGCTTTCAAGTTACGAAATTTACGTCACGCTCGCAGGGCACTCAAGCGACGGTACGTCAATCGCAACTGGCACGCTCTCGAGCCCCGCGCAGCCAGTAGTGTCGGTGGCCGAGGCAGCGGTGACGACGCAGTATTTCCAGATCGACCGGCTGAGCGATCTTAACATCGAGACGGTTAGCAGTCCTACGTACGGTTCGTTTACTGACAACTTTAATACTAGTGGATTTATTGCCACTTCAACCGACGTTGTGGTGAGCGGAAGCTCGGTCGTGCTAGCTGGCGCCCCGGGGAGCTACGCTGCTTCGGGCACCGTCTTGGCGACGACTACGTCCCCAAGCCCACTCGATAGTTGGTACAGCGTCGACTTCACCGCCACCAGCACGGCGTCAAGTTCGGTAACGGTGCAGCTGTACTACGTGTCGGGTACAACCACCGCGCTGATACCAGATATTGACCTGCCGGGTAACAGTGGTGGCTTCACCACCTCGCCGATTGATATCACGAGTCTCGACACCGGTGTGTATAGCGACGTTGTCTTAAGCGCAACACTTGCCAGTGCCGACCCTACTGAAACACCCGAACTCGACGACTGGACGCTCACTCATATTGAGTCACAACCGACGCTCTCGGGCATCCCGCTTACGGTTACGGGCGATAAAGTGCTCGGCACCGATTCTGGTGGCGGTGACGTCTACAAGACGGTGTACAGCGATGTGACAGACGGCAGCGGAGAGTGGTCTCTGACTGATATTGAGTATGATGCGTACACCATCGTAGTGGACGATCCCGGCCTCGACATCCTAGAGGCCTGTCCGTGGACACGAGTTGCCCTACAACCAAACACAACCGAAACAATTACTTTTACGATCGGCAGCATCGCGGGGCCGCGGCTGTTGGTTGGTGTCACCGATGCGAGTGATACTCCGGTCGCCGGAGCCACGGTCCGGCTGGAGGTAGGCGGGTACGATGAAACACAGACCACGAGCTTGTGTGGGCAGACATTCTTTAGTGGTGGTGGGCTCACCACTGCTACCGGCACGCTCACGGTGAGCAAATCGGGCTACACGAGCTTTGTTGATACCGACGTCGCGGTTCATGCTTCCAGCACCGCGCAGGCGCAAATTAACTAGATATGAGAAAACGACCACACTACTTACAGCATGGCATGACACTTGGTGAACTGTTGGTCTCGGTTGCGCTCTTCACCGTCCTCATGCTCGTGATTACCAACGGTATTCAACGGATGTACGTCTATAACGCCTACACATTTGCGCAAGCCTACCAGGTACAAAATGCACGCCTTGGTATGCAGGCGTTTATTCGCGACGTACGCGAAATGACATTTGCCGATAATGGCACCTTTCCGCTGGCGGTAATGGAAACCGATCGGATCGGGTTTTACAGTGACATCGATCGCGATAACAGTGTTGAGTACGTTGAGTTTACCTACGTCGCGTCAACGACCATTGCCAAAGAAATCTACAACGCTACCGGCTCGCCACCAACGTACGACACGAGCACACCCGACGAGTCGATCATTCTCTCGCGGTATGTGCAAAACGACCTGCAGGCGACCTCAACCTTCTATTACTATGATGAGAGTGGCGTGGCTGTTACTAACCCGAGCAACATAACCGACGTTCGCTACATCAAGGCCCAGATTATTGTCAATATCGACCCGGTTCGTGATCCAGGTCAGTACATGCTTCGTTCGAGTGCAGCACTACGTAACGTCAAAGAGAATTTATGATCCACCAACAACCAGCTCCCAGCCAACACGGCGCACTCTTGGTGCTCGTTATAATTTTTGGCGCGGTCTTCTTTTTGATTGTAGTGGCCTTTATGGGCTTTGTCGTGACCCAGTCACAGGTCCAGAAAGCAGCGGTTGAGAAAGAGCGAGCACTTTCAATTGCTGAGGGCGGTCTCAACTACTACAAGTGGTATTTGGCACATAACCCTGGCGATGTCACCTACGGCACCGGGGTGCCCGGCCCGTACGAGATTCCGTTTACTGACCCAGAGCTCGGGGTGATTGGTACCTCAAGTCTCGCAATTGCGAGCACCTCGTACTGCGGCGTGGTCACGAGTATTGATATTGAGTCGACTGGATACACGTCTGACAAACCTGACCTACAGCGGACTGTATTTGGTCGGTACGCCCGCCCCACCGTAGCCGAGTACGCCTACATCATTAATAGCAATGTGTGGGCCGGGAGCGACCGTACCATTATTGGTCCGTACCACAGTAATGGTGCGATTCGTATGGACGGCACAAACAATTCAACGGTAACGAGTGGTCTCGAAACCTGGCAGTGTGATGGCACGATTAACTGTGACACGGGTACTACTACTGTGGGGGATTGGATCTCAGCCGTGTTTGGCGATGGGCCGAACGATGCGCTGTGGAACACGGGTGTGCCGCCTGTTGGATTTGCTGGCATTACGGTTGATTTAACTGCCATGGAAACAGCCGCCTGCTCGGTTGGTTCGGCCGGTATCTGTATTCCTGAGTCGGGTGCTTGGGGGTACCGCATCGATTTTCAGTCAGACGGTACGCTCGATGTTTACGTTGTGGACCGCACGTACAACTACTGGGGCTACAGCTCCTCTGATGGCTGGCAAACCGAACGGCACGCGATCGACGACGATGATTTCTTTGCCACGTACACCATCGACGAATCGTGCCCACTTATTTTTGTCGAAGACAAAGTGTGGCTTGAGGGAGAGGTGTCGACGCTGGTGAGTTTGGCGGCTGCCGACAATGACTTGGGCGATCCAGACCACTCAATTATTTTGCACGACAATATTACCTACGCGACATCGAGCGCTGGCCTCTTAGCGGTGGCAGAAGAGGATGTCTTGGTCGGTCTGGTGGTACCAGACGATATGGAGCTTAACGGTATCTTCATTGCGCAGAATGGTCGCTTTGGCCGCAACCACTACCGCACGTGGGGAAGCTACGACGTCGAGTGGTTCCACAATAGCTACGTGACGCGCGACGAACTCACCATCAATGGCACAATTGTTTCTAACGGCCGCGTGGGAACGAAGTGGACCAGTGGCGGCACGTTTATTTCTGGTTTTGATACTCGGTACAACTCGTACGATCGATTTTTGGTTGATAACCCACCACCGCTCGCACCAAATACCTCGGAAGACTACAAGTTTGTCGAATGGAGAGAAATGGACTAGTGTCCATTTTTCTCTAGTTGCGACGTGAGTCGCAACGCCCGATACGAGGCGTGAGCCGAGGCAGGGCGAGGAGGGAAGGAGGATGCAAGTGATCGCTACAATCCCTCTGGCCACTGCTCCAGACGCAAATTAAATTTCCTCCAACCCTTCTCCCAGCCTACTGTAAAGGAACGTGAAGCTCTCTCGCGTGCTAAAATACCAGCATGAGTCCCGTTAGAGACCGCGCTCACGCGAGCACTAATCGGATTACAGTAAATGGTCGTAGTTATTATGAAATCAACTAACTCAGTCAGTGATCGTTTGATCGCGACCTGTCTCTAACGGGATGAAAAAGCACACCCCCCTGATTGTCGGCAATTGGAAGATGAACCCAGCCACCCTCGCGAAGGCAAAGAAGCTATTTATCGATATTCGTAACAAGGTGCAGCACCGCCCACAGTACACCAAGCCAGTAGTGGCGCCGCCATTTCCATTTATTTCTGAAATTGAGCGACTGGCGCCCAGTCGACGCATTGAGCTGGCTGCCCAAGACGTCTTTTTTGAATCAATTGGTGCACATACCGGAGAGGTGTCGATTCCGATGCTCAAGAGTGTGGGTGTGAGCATGGTCATTGTCGGCCACTCGGAGCGGCGTGCACGGGGTGAGTCTGACGAAGAGATTTATCGCGACGTACAGGCAGTACTCAACGCGAAGACCACGGTCATTATTTGTGTGGGCGAGAAAGAGCGCGATGCACACGGTAACTACTTCAGCGTGGTTGAGGCGCAGTTGCGCGCGGCGTTGAGGGATGTCGCTGCTAAAGATCTCAAGCGGGTGGTTATCGCTTATGAGCCAGTCTGGGCAATTGGTACAGGTAAGACCGCGAGCGCAGAAGATGCCCACGAAATGAAGCTTTTCATCCAGAAGCTTCTCACCGATCGCTTTAGCCGCCGCGCTGCCGATACGGTGCGCGTGCTCTACGGCGGCTCAGTAAATAAGCGCAACGCAGCTGAGCTCTTGCACGTTGGTGGGGTTGATGGGTTCTTAATTGGCGGCGCAAGTCTCAGGGCTAGCGAGTTTGTGCACATTATCAATACTGCTGAGGAGTATGCCAAAAGCCACCCTGCTTAGGATCTCTGATGGTGTCGACGTAGCGGGCAAGTACGTGCTCTTGCGCGCGTCACTCAACGTGCCTGTTGTTGATGGTTGTGTGAGCAATCAGTTTCGAATTGTGCGCGCCATGCCAACCATTAACCACCTCACGCAAGCCGGTGCCCGGGTCATTATCGTGGCGCACATTGGTCGTGAGCCAAGCGAGACCCTCGCACCGGTTGCCGAAGCCATGCAGTCGTTTGTGCCGCTCACCTTTGTACCAGCTGTGACTGGCGAAGCGGTTCGTGCGGCACGCAATGAGATGCAAAATGGCGAGGTGATCATGCTCGAGAATGTGCGGCAGCATCCTAAAGAAAAAGACGACGATGGCAGCTTTGCCGCTGAGCTCGCGAGTATTGCCGACATTTACGTTAACGACGCGTTTGCAGCTAGTCACCGCGCCCACGCGAGCTTGGCCGGCGTGCCGCGTCACCTGCCGAGCTACTTTGGGCTTAACTTTATGCACGAGTATGACGAACTTTTGAAAGCTGCGGCGCCGCACGCACCGTCACTGTTTATTTTAGGCGGGGCAAAATTTGATACGAAGATGCCGCTGGTTGAGAAGTACCTCGATACCTACTCCAACATTTTTATCGGCGGTGCGCTTGCTAACGATATTTTCAAAGCCCGCGGGTTAGAGGTGGGCAATTCGTTGGTATCAGAGATCGACCTCTCCGGCAGCCCCATTATCAACCACGAACAAATCATGACTCCAATCGATGTGGTGGTCGACGGCCCACAAGGTCGACGAACCTGCGCGCCCGACGCGGTCTCGCCCGACGAGCGCATTCTCGACGCTGGTCCAGAAACCATCGCGCTCCTATCACCATTAGTGGGGGCTGCAAAAACAATTTTATGGAATGGCCCCTTAGGTAACTACGAAGCGGGCTACGGCGAGCAAACCGAAGCACTGGCTCATTTGGTGGCGCAGTCAGAGGGCTACGCGGTGATCGGCGGCGGTGACACCATTGCTGCAGTAGAAAATCTCCGGGTGCAAGAGAGTATTGGCTTCATGTCGACCGCTGGCGGCGCGATGCTTACCTTTTTAGAAGCCGGCACGTTGCCAGCGATTGATGCTGTACAAAACCAACTGCAGCCATGATGTTTAGCCATTGCTTGGTCTATCCGATTAATGAGACACAAATTTGTCTCGGTCTAAAAAAGCGTGGCCATGGCATGGGTTACTACAACGGATTTGGCGGCAAGCTCTTAGCGGGGGAGTCGCCCGAAGCAGCGGCAGTTCGTGAGCTCCACGAAGAGTGCCATATCGAGGCAGCAGAAGATTCACTAGAGGCAGTAGCTGCATTGACTTTGCACTATCCAGACGATTTCACTGTACACATGAAAGTCTTTTTGCTACCAACGTGGCAGGGTGAGTCGCAGGCCACTGAGGAAATGGAGCCGCACTGGTTTTCTTTTACAGATCTCCCGCTTGCTACCATGTGGCAAACAGACGCAGCTTGGCTGCCGCGCGTCTTGGCTGGCGAGCGTCTCACCGGACAGGCCAAGTTTGCAGCGGATGGAGTGACAGTACTTACGCAAGAGTATCAGCCAATGCAGTTTTAAGCTGAGTTGCTAGGGCAGCTAAGGATTCCGGATCGCCTTTAGTTTGGTTTGGCAATACTTGCCCCAACGGGGTCGTGTCTGGTACCGGGTAAAGTTTTAAGTGGGCGTGGGGCACCTCAAAACCCTCAAGCACCATACAAGTTCGCTCAGTTTTTAGTTCAATATCAAGCGCTGTAGCAATCTTTTTTGCTACCGCAAACACGTGCAGGTAGGTTGCATCGTCTAGATCAAAGACGTAGTCAACTGGCTCGCGCGGAATAACCAATGTCTGACCGGCCACGGCAGGAAAAGCATCAAGAATCGCTACGCACACCTCGTCTTCGTAAATAAAATGGCCAGGGATTTCGCGATTAATAATTTTTGTGAAAATAGTTTCGCTCATAGCGACATGGTAGCATAGCTGCTATGACGCGCTATCAACTGGCTGAACCGATTGCACCCGAAATCGCAACCGAACTAAGCGAGCATCACCCGCTGATCCAGCAGCTACTCGTTAATCGTGGCATCACTACGAGTGCAGCAGCCAAATCGTGGCTCACGCCAGCGTACGACGCAGCTCTTAACGACCCGTTTTTACTAAACGACATGGCGGTGGCTGTTGAGCGCGTAATGCAGGCGATTGCTAAGAATGAACCAGTGGTCATTTACAGCGACTACGACTGCGACGGTATTCCCGGCGCGGTGGTACTGCACGACTTTTTTACCGAAATCGGTTTCACTAACTTCTCCGTCTACATCCCGCATCGCCACCACGAGGGGTTTGGCTTTAATGCTGACGCCGCCAAAACCTTGGCCAAGGAGGGAGCCAAGCTCATTATCACCATCGACTGTGGCATTGGCGACCGCGATGCAGTGGCAGAAGCAAACAAAGCAGGTGTCGACATTATTATTACCGACCACCACCAAGCCAAAGCCGATCTGCCAGAGGCGGTCGCCATTGTTAATCCAGCCATTTCACCCGACTACCCATTTCCGTACCTGTGTGGCGCGGGCGTGGTCTTTAAGCTGGTGCAAGCCCTACTCACCAAAGATGATTTTGCTGTGGCGCCGGGTCGCGAGAAGTGGTGGCTCGATATGGTTGGCTTAGCTACGGTCGCAGACATGGTTTCGCTCACCGACGAAAACCGCACACTCGCGCACTACGGCTTAACGGTGCTGCGTAAGTCGCGCCGCCCAGGCCTGCAGGCCCTGCTTAAAGCTCAGCGGGCAAGCCAGCGGCACCTCAGCGAGGACGATATTGGTTTTACAATTGGTCCGCGTATTAACGCCGCCTCACGCATGGGAGAGCCAGAGCGCGCCTTTAAACTCCTCACCGCGACGACCGAGGCCGACGCAATCGACCACCTCGAACATCTCGAGCAGCTCAACAACGAGCGTAAGGGGCAGGTCGCAGCTATGACGCGTGCCGCCCACAAAAAATTACAACAACAGAGCGACATCCCACTGGTTATCGTACTTGGTGACCCCGACTGGCGTCCGAGCCTGGTTGGTTTGGTGGCCAACAAATTGAGCGAAGAGCATCGAGTGCCAGCTTTTATATGGGGCCGCGATGGTAATGGGGTGATTAAGGGTTCGTGTCGCAGCGATGGCGCGGTGAGCCTCGTACGTTTGATGGAGACGGCTACAGAGCAGTTTCTTGAGTACGGTGGCCACCACGCCTCGGGTGGCTTTTCCGTGTCTGACACACAGATCCACACCCTCCCCACAGCTTTAGTTGAGGCCTACCAAGCTCACAGCGACGAGGTGCTCGTTGATGAGCCAGTCGTCATTGATGCGCACATTACCACTGCAGACCTCTCTCGAGAAACAGTGGAGTCGCTTCTCGCACTCGGCCCCTTTGGCGTAGGCAACCCGAAGCCCCTCTTGCAGCTTAGCGACGTCACCCTCAAGGGAGTAGATGCGTTTGGTAAAGGTAAAGAGCATACAAAACTTTTGGTACCAACCCTGACCGGCACGATGGAAGCAGTGGCCTTTTTTAAGACACCCGAGCAATTTTCACATACGCCAGCCACTAACGAACCTGTCTCGCTCCTAGTTCACCCCGAGCAATCCTTCTTTATGGGTCGCATGCAAACCCGCCTCCGCCTAGTCGACGTCCTCTCCGCATCCATCATTTGAGTGTGCTATGATTACCTCAGTTAACTGAGGTATATGACCAACGTATCAAAACGACAATTGTCAGCACATCACCAAGCAAAATTAGCGGTGCAGTTTACAAACTTTCTTCGTGGACATCTTGCACCTGAATTATTCTCAGAATTTTTCACACCAGCTGAGCAAATAATGCTTATCAAGCGCCTTGCAGCCATCATTATGATTCATCATGGGTACAGTTTGTACCGAGTTGCACAAACACTACACCTTAGCGACGCCACTGTCTCCAAGTACAGACAAAGATATCTGGCAGGTATGTACACATCACTAACTCTGCGTTTTGAAAGCCGTTCGTTTAACCAGGCAAAATTTTGGCACACGCTTGAGTTATTACTGCGAGCTGGCCTACCACCCATGGCTGGATCTGGCCGGTGGAATAAAATTGCTCCGGGAGCAGTACGTAAATCAAGATAATGGTAAATACCTCAGTTAACTGAGGTATTTAGTTAAGCTCGCATCGGAGTGTGGTAGGATGGTGGCCATGGCAGAGATTACTATTTTTACTGACGGCGGGGCGCGCGGTAACCCAGGGCCAGCCGCCATTGGCATCTATGCGGTAGATGCGGCTGGCAGTGTATTGCTCGAGCACAGCGAAACCATTGGTAATAGCACCAACAACATTGCTGAGTACGCTGCGGTAGCCACCGGCCTGCAGCTTCTTAAGCAAAAAGTGGGGAAGGCAGTAAAAGAGAAAACTGTTGAGCTTAAGCTCGACTCAGAGCTCGTCAAGAAGCAACTAAACGGCGAGTATCAAATTAAGGACGCCGGTCTCGTACCGTACTTTATCGAGATTCATAACCTGCGCGTCGCGCACTTTCCCAACCTCACCCTCACACATGTCCCACGGGCGGAAAACAAAGAAGCCGACCGCCTGGTGAACGAAGCGCTTGATGCAACGTAAGTTGTTTGCTAGTCTCGTTTATTAGAGCTGAGCAGTTCCGCTCAGCTGGTACCATAGGGAGTTATATAATGAAGAACGGAACGATTGGCAGCGCGCCTCAATCATCTGAAAGTGAAGATGGGCCAGATGCAGATGCGGTCAATCGCCAAATCGCTGCTGGCATGGGCAACCCGATGGCTCACGCAATGGCCGCGTGTTTCCCAGACGTCGTCGCCGCGTTCGATGCTGTTGAGGCCGGCCGGCCGCTCGTCGAAGGTTTGCCGGATTGATGCGGGTGCGAGGTTTTTATCGCCCGCATAATATCCGATCTGTCTGGAGTCGCTACTGGCTTCAGCGCAACAACCAGATCTTCTCTCATAGCCGCTAAGCGGCTTGCCCTGGGCGCAATTGCGTGCCCGGGGCATTTTTTATTTATTACCACTCCAGTACTTGCAATTAATAGTCGACAATCGTATGGTACGAAGAGGTGGCAGACTCGAATAGCGAGAGAGCCACAATCCTATCCTTCTGGAGGTGAGCATGCTGACGCGCGCAAAAATTTCTGACGAAATTGTCGAAGCATTCAAGCTCAAATCTTGGAGGATGGCCGCCTGTTGACCTTTGCCCATGGCGCGAAGTTTTCCTGCAAGGGGTAGGAAGCTCAACGATAGGCGTAACACAAGCCATTTTCAAGATACGGCCCGGCGTGCGAAAGCACCCGGGCCTCAACTTTTGCTACAATTTTTTAATGCAACGCTACGGCCTATACGTAATTGCGCTCGGGTTAGCGGGTGGGGTGATGCTCCACTCGCTGTTTTCGTTTGGGTTGCCGGTGGTGATTTGGCTGCTTTTGCTGGTCGTTGCGGTGCTCGTGCTCGGCGAGCGGCTGCGAGCCGAGCGCCCGTACCGGGTCCGCTACGTAGCGCTCGGGCTTATGTGCGTCGCTCTTGGTGTGCTGCGAATGGACGTGGCTACCTGGGGTGAGATAAGTCCTACCCTTGAGCCACAGGTTGGGCAGCGTGTGAGCATGCGTGGCGTGGTGGTGCGCGAGCCCGACGTACGCGAGAAGAGTCAGCATCTCTACTTGCGGGTTCTCGATGAGCAGCGATTACTCTTGGTTATTACCGACCGCTACCAACGTATTGACTACGGCGACGAGCTACTGGTTACGGGCCTGCTCGCGACCCCGCAAGCCTTTACGACTGATCTGGGGCGAACGTTTAATTACCCGGGCTACCTCCAAGCCCGCGGCGTGAGCTACATGGTGCACTATCCTGGCGAGTTGGCGGTGGTGGGACAAAGGCAAGGAAACCCAGTTGTTGCCGCACTACTAGTTTTTAAGGAGCGGTTTCAAACAAGCCTGCGTAGCGTGCTGCCGGCTCCCAGTGTGCACTTAGCCGAGGGCATTCTGCTCGGAGAAAAACAGGCTCTCGGTGAGGCGTGGGAGGAGCTCTTTCGGCGCACGGGTGTCATTCATATCGTCGTCCTTTCGGGTTTTAACGTCATGCTGGTGGTGGCATTTATGCTCTTTGTGCTCTCCTACGTCACTGGAGTGCGCGGTCGAGTCATCGGTGGGTTGCTCGGCATTACTGCTTTTGTGCTCCTGGTTGGCCTGGCGCCATCGGTAACCCGCGCGGGTTTAATGGCTGGGTTGGTACTCTTAGCGCTTGGGCTTGGCCGGAGTTACGCAATTTTGCGCGCCCTACTTATTGCGGGCGCCGTCATGCTCTTGGTTAACCCATACATTTTGCTTTACGACCCAGGCTTCCAACTTTCGTTTATGGCTACACTGGGGTTAATCGTTGTGGCACCGTACTTTGAGGAGCGGCTCACACTCGCTCCAGCCAAACTCGGTGTTCGCTCGTACATTGTGGCAACCATCGCGACGCAAATTGCGGTGCTGCCGCTGTTGCTCTACCACATAGGTGAGGTGTCGCTGGTCGCGGTTTTGGCCAACGTCTTGGTACTGCCAGCCGTGCCAGCTGCTATGGCATTGGCATTTCTAACCGGTTTGGTAGCCCTATTCTCACCTACGCTGGCGCTACCACTGTCATGGCTGACTGACCTAACGCTGCAGTACGTACTGGTGGTAGTGACCCTATTAGGAAGCTGGTCGCTTGCGGCGGTGCCAGTGTCGTACTTTCCCAGCTGGGCATTGGTACTGGCCTACGCTGCACTGGCCTACTGGTGGTACCGTCGTACTCACACACCAGACACACCGCCTGCTCCTGCGCCGCTTCCACATACTCCCGACATCGCTGATGTGTCAGGCTGGACCATCGACGAGGTAGTCGATGGCAAAACGGGCGAAACCCGAAGGGTTT